>JAUQXC010000307.1 GCA_030834825.1 Thermoflexales bacterium | reverse complement strand
TTTGGCGAGGTGGCCTTTAGAGACTGTCGAGGTGGACGATGAAGCCCCGGATCGAACGAATTGGGACGGGATCGATTACGATTGCAGGCGTTCAATTTCAGCACGATGTCATCATCCGCTTGAATGGCGTAGTCGAAAAACGCAAGCAGGAACTTTCGCCATTGGTCAAGGGGGCCTCGCACCGGATTGCGCTCGCCGAGGCGCAGCACATCTATGAGCCGGGTGCGCGCTGGCTGATTGTCGGCACGGGACAGGCCGAATTCGTGGAGTTGTCTCCTGAAGCGGCGGATTTTTTCAGGCAGCAAGAGTGCCAGGCGCAACTCTTGTCCACGGTTAAAGCGATCCGCGCCTGGAACAGCGCCGAGGGTGCAGTGATCGGTTTCTTTCACGTGATGTGCTGAACTGCAGCGAGCGAGGTAAGCATGTCTCCTCAACGCAAGCGGCGCATGCTAACGCCGCCGCCACCCATTTACATCGTTTCGGGCGGGATAGGGGCCAGCGGCGAGCAATTGGTGCAGACCGTGCTGACCCAATTCCCCGACAGCAACGTGCCGCTGATCACCGTGGGCAATGTGCGACAGGCCACCCAAATCAAGCGTGTGGTCGCACAAGCCCAAAAAACGGGTGGTACGATTGTGCACACGCTGGTTGACGATCGGTTGCGCCACCGGCTGATCGATCTGGCGCTGGCCGCCAACGTCGTCGCCGTCGATTTAATGGGATCCTTGCTATCCCGTTTGGAAACCGTGCTTAACCGTGAAGCGTTGGGCAAGCCGGGCCTGTATCGCCAATTCCATCGCGCTTACTTCGAGCGTGTGTCGGCGATCGAGTTCACCATGGCGCACGACGATGGTCAACAGCCCGCCGGCTGGCCGCAGGCCGAGATCGTGTTGGCGGGTGTCTCGCGCGCGGGCAAAACGCCGCTCAGTATGTATCTGGCCGTGCTGGGTTGGAAAGTCGCCAACGTCCCGCTGGTGCCGGAGGTTCCGCCACCGCCGGATCTGTTCAAGTTGGATCGCCGGCGCGTTATCGGGTTGACCATCCGCCCCGATCAGCTGATCGTTTTTCGCGAACAACGTTACGCCCGGCTGGGCGTCTCAACCCCGATCGACTACATCCATCCCCGGCGAATCGGTGAAGAAGTGCAAGCCGCGTTGAAAGTCTTTCGCCGCGGCCGCTTCGCCGTGATCGATGTGACCGACAAACCCATTGAAACCAGCGCCGACGAGATCATCAAGTTGATTGAGTCGCGCACAAAATAGCACGGGAGATGGACCTGCAAGGATTTCTTCGAAGTGGTCAAACTCAGCGGGTAACTTGTAGGGTTATGCCGTGTATCTCGTGACGAAGCGCGATGTCCGGCACGACCTGGCCCGTTCGACCCACGGGCAGGACTTCATCGCTCGGGCGGCGTTGGGACTGGCCAGCGTGTGGGTGGGCGCAGTCAATGAGGAGACCGCACGCGGCGCTCGATCGATGAGCGGGTGCACCGGATTGAATGAAGCCCTTTGGATTAAGGAGATCAACACTGTGAACGTTCTTGAACAACTTTCTTCTCAAAGTGGTGATCGCACAGCTGCCTCCAATGAGCGCGTGGCCAAACGCGCGTTACAACGACCTCAGCTGTTGGAGGAAATTGCCGTGGGGCTGGCCATGCGTGATCGGAAGCTGATCGGCGACTGCGCTGAAGTCATGACGCTGGTGGCGGCCAGGCAACCCGAACTCGTCGCGCCGTATGTTGCGACTTTGCTTGCACTGCTCGAGCACAAGGATACGCGCGTGCGTTGGGAAGCGATGCACAGTGTTGCCGAAGTTGCCGCGCTCGTGCCGGACAAGATCGCGCCACTGGTCTCTGACCTCGCCAAGAAGATCGCGCAGGACAAAAGCGTGATTGTGCGTGATTATGCGATTCTGGCACTGGGCGAATATGGCCGTACCAGCCGAAAAGCGGCGCGCAAAGTTTGGCCTCACGTGCAGGCGGCATTAACGGCCTGGGACGGCAAGCACGCGGGGGTTGCACTGGAAGCGCTGTCGAAGCTGATCGCGGCCGATGCTGCGCTTAAGCCGGAGGTGCAGATCCTCGCACGGAAGCAGATCGAGCACCCCAGGGTCAAAGTGCGCACCTTGGCAAAGCGCCTGCTGAAATAAAGCGGCTCATGCGACTTTAACAGGATTCGCCCGGAAACACCTGCACCCACGTGCACTGTTTGCGGGTGCGGTGTGAATTTCCGGGGCGCGAGATAGCGCCCGACACGTGCAATGCAGTGCTCTGTGAATCGGGCTAAAAGCCCCGTTCACGGGGCGTTGCTCATAGCCCGGCGACTTCATCGCCGGGTAAGGCCGTTGGTTTCCCGTTAAATCCGGTAGAGCCAATAAAGCAAACAACATTGCCTGAGGAAGCAGGCGGTGAAAGTTCTATCGCGCTAAATCGTTCACTGGGAGGTCCACATGAAGCTATCAGGGCTACATTTACTCTTGACCTATCAATGCACGTTCGAGTGTGATCACTGTTTTGTCTGGGGCAGCCCGTGGCAGCAGGGCACCATGACGTTGGAGAACATCCGGCAGATCCTGCATGAAGCGCAGGACCTCGGCACGATCACATCGATCTACTTCGAGGGCGGTGAGCCGTTTCTGTATTATGCCACGCTGCTGGCCGGAGTGCGGCTGGCCAAAGCGGCAGGCTTTGAAATCGGCATCGTCTCAAACAGCTACTGGGCCACCAGCGTTGACGATGCCAGCGAGTGGTTGCGCCCCTTCGCCGGGTTGATCAGCGATCTCTCGGTGAGCAGCGATCTGTATCACTACGACGAGCAGCTGAGCCGGCAAGTACAGCAGGCCTGCACCGCCGCCGATCAGTTGGGCATCCCGATCGGGACGATCAGCATTGCGGCACCTGAAGCCGCCGATCTTGCGGCGGTGGTCGGTCAACTCCCGGAGAGTGAAGCGGGTGTGATGTATCGCGGACGAGCCGCGGAGAAACTCAGCGGGAAGGCGCAACAGTCTCCCTGGTCGAAATTCACGGCCTGCCCCTATGAGGATTTGCGCGAGCCGGGACGCATCCATGTCGATCCGTTCGGTAACCTGCACATTTGCCAGGGCATCGTGATCGGCAATCTCTTTCAAACGCCGTTAAAAGAGCTCTGCGCGGCTTACGATCCTGAGACACATCCGATTGTCGGGCCGTTATTGCGCGGTGGGCCGATCGAGCTGGTGAAGCACTATGGCTTGTCTCAGCGTGAAGCCTATGCGGATGCGTGTCAGCTCTGCTATGAAGCGCGCCGCGATCTACGCGATCGGTTTCCCGAGATCCTGGCGCCCGATCAAGTCTATGGCTTGGGTCTGCCGTGACACCGGTGGAATACCGGGTCGGTCCGAACTGATAGGAGATTGTTAGCCAATCGTTAGGCCTGGTCGGTGACTCCGCTCTATACTGGAGTGGGTTAAAAACTGGTGCGCAACGAATTCGACTGTTTTGCGTTTTACGCCGATCCGATTATACTTTGGCTGTGCTTCGTGCAACTGAGCGCCGGGGGAAACCCTGTCGGGAAATCAAGCGCCCGCCAGTTCTATGGTGGGCGCTCCTATTTTGAAGGAGGATTGTACTATGGCAATTCAATCGACCAAAGCCGCCGTCGAGAATTTTATCGGGCAGCGCAAGCTCGCGGTGGTGGGCGTGTCACGCGACACGAAGAAGTTCGGCAACATGGCTTACAAAGCGTTGAAGGAGAAGGGTTACCAGGTATACCCGATCAATCGCCACGTCGAGACCGTGGAGGGCGATCGCTGTTATGCCACCCTGGCCGCGCTGCCAGAGAAAGTGGAGGGCGTGTTAATCATCGTGCCGCCCACGGAGACCGAGAAGGTCGTGCGCGAAGCGGATGCGGCCGGCATCAAGCATGTGTGGATGCAGCAGGGCGCGGAATCGGACGCGGCCATTCAGTATTGCCAAGAGCGCGGCCTCAACGAAGTTCACGGCGAGTGCATCATGATGTTTGCGGCGCCGGTGACGTCGTTCCACCGTTGGCATCGCGGCGCGTGGAAGTTGTTCGGCAAACTGCCGAAGTGAGAAATCAGACCTCGCCGGGTTGAGAACCCGGCGAGGTCTTTTTTTAGTTGACCACCGCGTGGCTTGCGCCTATAATCGCGCTAACTTTGCCGGGGGAAGTGTCATGGCCGCACAGGCGCAGGACATGATTGTGATCAGGAATTTGTTCAAATGGTTTGGCGCGTTGTGCGCGGTCAACAACGTCAGCCTGACTGTGCCGGCGGGGAAGGTGTTGGTGGTCATTGGACCCAGCGGTTCCGGCAAATCGACGGTGCTGCGCTGCATCAATCACCTGGAAACGCCGAGCAGCGGCGAAGTGTGGGTGGACGGCATCCAACTGACGCACAGCCACAAAAGCATCAACGCCATTCGCGCCGAAGTGGGCATGGTCTTTCAGCAGTTCAACCTCTTTCCGCATCTGACCGCGTTGGATAACATCGTCCTGGCGCAGCGCGTCGTGCGCAAGCGCCCGGCCGAGGAAGCCCGGCAGGTGGCTGTTCAGCAGCTGGAGCGGGTGGGCATCCCTGAAAAGGCCCATCAATATCCGGGGCAGCTCTCGGGCGGACAGCAGCAGCGGGTGGCGATTGCGCGGGCGCTGGCAATGAATCCCAAGATCATGTTGTTCGATGAGCCGACCAGCGCCTTGGATCCGGAGATGATTAAGGAAGTGCTGGACGTGATGCTGGAACTGGCGCAAAGCGGCATGACGATGGTGGTGGTGACGCATGAGATGGGGTTCGCGCGTAACGCGGCTGACGAGGTCATCTTCATGGATCACGGCTCGATTGTGGAGAGCAACACTCCCGATCAGTTCTTCACGGCTCCGCAAGAGGAACGATCGCGCTTGTTCTTGAGCCAGATTTTACATTAGGCTTCTTCGGAACTGGCGTTGTGTTTGGTTCGCCTGGAGTTTGATCTCCGGGCAGGTGAAGCGAATACTTATTCTCGATAAGATCTATTGAATGGCAGCAGGCGGAATGCGGAATCGATCCGGTTCGCATTCCGCTTTTTTCTTTGAGGAGGCCAGTTTGTCAATCATCGTCGATGCGCATGAAGACATTGCCTGGAACACGTTGTGCTTTGGCCGTGACTATTTAAAGAGCGCCCATGACCTGCGCCGCTCCGAAACGGCTGGATCGGCGGAATCTGTGACGGGTGTGGCGATGTTGGGCCTGCCGGAGTGGCTAAAAGGCGGTGTGGCCGTGATTGGGGCGACGTTGTTCACGCTGCCCCAGAGAAGGCGCAGCAGCTTGCTGGAACACTCTTACCGCAATGTTCATGAGGCGCATGCACTGGCTCTGCGCCAGATCGAGATTTATGAACGCATGGCCGATCGGAGCAGCCAAATCAAGTTGATCCAGACCCGCGCGGATTTAGAGGTTGTGCTGAAAACGTGGGAGGGGTTCGATCCAGCATTGCCTGAAGACCCGCAAAAAGACCAACGGCAGATCGGATTGGTGTATCTCATCGAAGGCGGCGACGCGATCCGTGAGCCGGCCGAGGTGGCATGGTGGTATGAGCGCGGCGTGCGGTTGATCGGCCCGGCGTGGGTGGGTACACAATATTGCGGCGGCACCGACGAGCCGGGGCCGCTGACGGCGGCGGGCGTTGCTCTGCTCAAGCACATGCGTCCGTTCAACCTGGTGCTTGATCTCAGCCACATGGATGAGCCAGCCTTTCTCCAGTCGCTCGATCACTACGACGGCCCGATCATCGCCAGCCACTCAAATCCGCGCGCCTTGACCAATAATCTCAATCGCCACCTGTCCGACGAGATGATCAAAGCGTTAATTCAGCGAGACGGCGTGATCGGAACGTTGATCTTCAATAAGTTTCTACTCAAAGGCTGGGAAACCGGTTATCCGAAAGATGCCGCGACGGTCGAGACGGTAGTGAGTGCCATCGACTACGTTTGCCAGATCGCCGGTGATGCGCGACATGTGGGCATCGGCACGGACTTCGACGGCGGATTCGGCATGAAGTCAACGCCGGTGGGCTTTGATACCGTGGCCGACTTGCACATCATCGCTCCGGCCCTGGAAAGGCGCGGTTATTCGGCAGCCGATGTCGAGTTGATCATGAACGGGAATTGGTTGCGGGTGTTGAGGGGTGCGTTAGAGTGAAAGCGAGAAGCGCAGTGGAACCCCGTCTCCTCGTTCTAGCATTCGAGCTTTCCCTGCCGGTTCAAGGCGCAGAAAACGAACCTCATGTGGTTCAGAGGTATAGCTTCGCGCGACCAACGCTGCATCACCTTCTCTGAAGCGATAGACATCATACTCATAAAGATACTCATGCCCACCATTCCGGTCCGGCTCGCTTGCGCCGAGGCGCTGGGTGCATTCAGCGTTCATCGTTTAGCCGTTTGTGCCTGGTGATAGAGAGCATTCCTTCCAGTTCTCAAGGTGATTTGCTTACGAAAGGCATATAGCTGGTTAGTCCCTGATACGTCAAGGAAATACTTCTAAGGAGAATGTAACTGGTACAGGTGTCATTGATATCGCCAGCATCTCTGGTTAGCACCAGCGTCATGGCATCGCCGGGATAGGTGGGAAATGACGCGTATGGTCGAAGGGTAATAATCAGCTCTTGCGTATTGTAAGCGGTAGTTGCCTGAATAATGCCTTCGTCAGCGGGGGTGGTAGAGCCGGGCCAGTAGATGTCATACAAAGCCGCCGAATGGCCGGGACCATAGCCAACTAGCTCCGCCTTAAGCACGTAAAAACAAGGCGTCGTGTTGGTGGACCAGAGAACACGCGCGACGAAGTCATTCCCAGTGGCAAAATCGGGGGGCACCGTGAAATTGACTATCGTCAGCGGGTAGCCGGAATTAGGTAATGCGACGTAAGGTGGTAAATCAGGAATGCTATCTTGATGGCTGGCGCCGCTGCGGACGGTAGCCGCGCCAATGTCAAAGTCAATGAACCGGGGGACTAATCCACTTTGGGCGAGTGCGGCCTCTGCTCCAGAGGCTGTGGCCGTAGACTGAGTAGTGAAGAACAGTTGCGCGATCAAGAAAGCGCAGACTAGCAAGAGGAAAGCGACAGAAAACCTGTAAGGCAAATGCTGACGCATCAGAGTACCCTCCCTGGGTGTGTTGATTGAGGCGGTCGTGCTTGCTCGTTCACAATCAGCCCCGTCGTCAAAGTCATCCTCCAACGCGGCCCCCGCAGGCAAAGCCTGATCGAAAAGCACAAACGCCAACCAGCCAGACGCAATTGCTGGTAAGTGTACCTTACCCAGAACTGTGACACAAGTGCTGGATTCTTCGGTGGTGCATTTCAGAGTGGGGCAAATGTCAATCTGCCCTCTTCGACATATGCGGCGTGCGCACGCTGGGTTAGTTGATGGATTGAATGTAAATAACAACCATAGGGCATTCCGAGCGTGTTTCAACGCGGCTCGGTTTTTTCTGGGATTTTGTGACGTGGTTACGGGTTGGTTAGCAGAAACGGCTCTTGAGTATCGGAAAGATAGCCAAAGGCCTTGACATCCTCAAAAATATATAATATATTATATACTATCAGGTGCATATGGCAGAAACAAGAGACCTACACTCATCTATTCTTGGCCGGCTGATTGATTCAGCCAATAAATTGCAGATATTAGGCGATCGATATTTTCGATCGACTGGATTGACCACGAAACAATGGTATCTGTGTGTGTTATTGGAACAATTCGGGGAGTATGCTCCTACCCTTGGAGAGATGGCTAAGGAAATGGGTAGCTCGTATCAAAATGTGAAACAGATTGCGCTCAAACTTGAGAAAAAGGGACTTCTCCGCATAGAAAAGGATGTGCAGGACAACCGAAAATTACGCCTATTTATTCCAGAAACGAATCAAAAATACTGGGAGGCGAGAGAAGAAAAAGATGCGGAATTTATAGCGATGATCTTCCAAGGCTGGAGTAAAGATGAAGTTGCCGCCATCTTCCTGAACCTGCAAAAACTACATGAGAGTATCGTAACACTTAAGCACACGAAAGTGAAGAAGAAGAGAAATGAAAAAAGTAAATAATACCCAGGTTGTTTTATCCATCCTGATCACTATCCTGTCACTATGCGCCGTGGGGGCGAGCATGGTTTGGCCAAAGGGAGAGGACCAACCCTACGAAGTCGTGACCCTGCACGGTGACACGGCTTTGATTCAAGGGAGTGGACTGTATCGCTATGATACGGTTACACTGGCCTCACAAGTTATTGCCCAGGATCATGTTACCCTATTCATAGGAGTTCCGTTGTTGATCCTGGCAACGATTCTGGCCCGCCGGGGAAGCTTGCGGGGCCGGCTACTCTTGGCAGGAACCTTGGCCTATTTCCTGTATACGTATACATCGTATGCCTTCGGTCTGGCTTATAACGCTCTCTTCCTTGTCTATGTCGCCTTATTCGCGCTTGTTTTGTTTGCCTTCGTTTTGGCGCTTATGGCATTGGATATCCCCACTTTGCCAGAGAGTTTTTCACCCCGCTTGCCTCGTCGTCTGATCGCCTTGTTTTTGTTCACGTTGGGTGCTTTTTTGCTGACCGCCTGGCTAGAGCGCATTGTCAGTGCAGCATTGGCAAATCAGTCCCCCTATGGACTGGAAACCAACACAACCCTGGTCATACAAGTGTTGGATCTAGGACTGATTGTACCGGTGTCCTTGCTGGGAGGAATCTTACTCTGGCAGAGGCGTCCATGGGGCTATTTGCTCAGTTCCATTATCCTGATCGATGGGCTTACCTATTTCCTTGCTCTCCTGGCCATGATCATCGGAGAAACTCTGGCCGGGGTACAGATGAGCACTGGAGAAACGGCGGTGGTTTTATTGTTGGTCTTTTTTGGATTAGGGATGACGGTTACCCTGTTAAGAAACATTTCCACACCAGAGAAGGCACCGGTTAAAGCCTGAACTCGAAGGCCAGCGGTTAGGTGGCAACTCGCGTTAGATTATACGGAAAACTTTCGCGCTTCACTGGAATCATACAGTGAATTGCGGTATCGTAGCGCAAAACCGGTGATAATCCCCTTGGATCGCATGCTGTTTTATTCCATTCTTATGCCAGTCTTCCAGATGAGGTGCGGTTTTGGACTATGCGAGTCGCACGCAGCAAAAACGCTTAGCGTATGATCAGTGGCAAGTGGAGCTTGAACTGTAAGACTTGCAGTGTGAGCGGCACAGTCACTTGCGGCGAGTTGGGATCGTTGCTGGTGAAGCACAACGCGCCAGTAGATGTGGTGCCAGCAGCCAAACTGGTGGAGTCGAATGTGACCTGGAGCGGACTCTGATTGGCCGGTGAGAGTATGCCGCTCAAGGGTGTAACGCTGATCCAAGACAGCTCAGCGGGGCTGGTGCACGACGGGCCAGTGTGCTCGGTGACAGTCCACGACAAGTTCGCTCCGCCGGTGTTGCTGACCGTCAGCGTCTGATTCAGTTGGAGGTTGATCTTCTGTGCACTGAGCAGACTGACTGGTGAAATGCCGATGATCGGCGGTGCGCTGATAGTGACTGTGGCCGTGCGAGTGATCACCGTGCCTTCTCTGTTGATAACAGCTGAGTTGACGAGGGAAGCGCCTATGGGCACGGTCTGGCTCACGTAGGCCCCAAACGTGATGGTTACAAATTCGCTCGCAGTCACTGTGCCAGTCCAGGTGATCACGCCGTGGTGATAGGCATAACTGCCGGTCGTGGCGCTGAGGGAGTCTGTGCTGTAAGTGAGCGAAAGAGGTACAGTATCCGTGACCATGATATTGCCGGGAGCAACAAGGCCCATGTTATTGAGACTGATGGTATAAGTGAGGGGCGAGCCGTGAAAGGCCGTGGTCGTATTAACCGCCTTTTGACCAAATGCGCATTTCCCCGCGCTGTTGGCCGTGTAGATCGCCTGAATTTCTGAGGCCGAGAGGGCGCGATTAAACAGTTCGACTTCGTCGATGAGGCCATGATAAAAGCGAGTGGTATTGGCTGGGTCATGGCCAATATGAAGTTCCCCATTGGGCACGACAATGCTGCCTGGTGCAGAAGTGGGAGACCCGATCAGATTCCCATTAACATACAAACTTACGACTGATCCATCGTAAACACCGGCCACATGACTCCACTCGCCGACTGGCACAGGTACCCAGGGACTATTTACCCAACCTGTGCCATTGACGTAGACCCAGAAGGTTACGTTGTTGAAAAGAAACTCAAGGGCATAGCCACTGTTGTTACCTGTGCCAGGCTTTTTAACAAGCGGCGCATAGGCCTGGAGAAGTGAAGACGGTTTAATCCAGGCGTCCACGGTGAGAGCGTTCGCTATTTGTAAGCTGGAAGCATCTGGCACTGCCACATAATCGTCCACGCCATCCAGCTGGAAGGCGGATCTAACCATGCCAGGAGCAAACGTCACCCCATTTTGGGTTACACCGTTATTACTTCCCATGAGATCGATAGCATCCTCATCCCCCGGCCACCAGCTCACCATGTTGGCGGGAGGAGAGACGCAATTTTGCCCGTCAGCCGGGCTAGAACTAAAAGCTTCACTGTGGATGAGTTGAAGGTTCGTGTTTAATCCGATCAGCGCTGTGATTGCTAGGCACGTTGCTGCTAACCATTTCTTGGGATAGATTGCCATTGCGCTTTTCCTTTGTTGCCTGACGGTTTGTTATTTTTGGCTCTCCCGACTTCAACGGGGATCGCTCTTGCTGGATGGTTACATCCAGCGTTCTTGAACCAGCGTTCTTGAACGGCGGACACGTGCACCCACTCCCTCTCCGCTGCGCTTCGAGGACTTCGTGCGTGCAGTGCGGTGTTGCCAAACCCAGCAGCCCGGAACGGCGGATTTGACAATCCGCCGGGAGCGTTTCCCGCTGGAACCGGAAGAGCCTTATTTTTCACTTAAGCCCCTGCCGACCCCACGCGCATAGGCTTAACACCATTTGAAGGTTTCATTGTTTGTTGCCGAGGTGCATCCCGGAGATAGGGATTTCGTGCGCCGCATGTGCTGTGCAAGGAAAGACCGACACTCTTATTCCGTTGTTCGAAGGTTCGTCGTCTTGGCTAAATTGCTGCTGGGCTGAATGGCCGGG
>JAUQXC010000306.1 GCA_030834825.1 Thermoflexales bacterium | reverse complement strand
TACTGTGCAGCATGTCGTCATATCTGGCTCGACAACACACAGCAGAAACTCGACGTAGCGGTGTTTGCCGCGTATGGCTAGCGTCGCAAAGAAGATGCAGGAGGCACAAGATCAAGGAGGAGCACGACTAAACCTCAGAGGAGCAAGGCGCAAACAGCGGGGGCCGAACTTCGATCAAGTCTTATCTCGCTTGAAGCTGGCGCTGTGCCTGCCAAGAGATAGGGACTTTACTTGGACGGAAAAAAAGGACCTTCGCCATGACAAGCAAACGTTGGATTGTCCTGATCGCTCTGCTGTTGGCTGCCCTGGGGGGTGGCCTGCTCCGCTCCGCCACTGCGGCAGAAAAGATTCCGGCTGCGACAGCTCATCACCCTCGCAAAATACAGGGCGCACGAGAAGTCCTGGCCGCTAGCCAGACCGAGACAAGCAGGCCGGTCGCCGTTCAAGGCCGTGGTTTAGCGACACTTATGACAGAAGGCTTTGAAGGCGCGTGGCCGGCTGCCAGTTGGTTTATCACCGATACCAGCAGCTGGGATGATGGTGAGTACCTGTTTGGCAAACGCGATTGCCATCCGCATACCGGCTCTTACGGCGGCTGGTCGGTCGGAGGGGGCGCACAGGGAAGTCAGCTGAGCTGCACAGCTAACTACTCTGACTATGTTACCTCGTGGGCCGTCTACGGGCCATTCGGTTTAACCGACGCCACCAGTGCCAGCTTAACCTTCCATTTGTGGGGGGAATCCGAATATGAAGAGTCTTGTTTGTATGATTATTTATACGTAGGAAGTTCCATCGATGGCAACAACTTCTCAAGTGGTAGTCGCTATTGCGATGACTGGACAGGTGGAACAGCGGGTAACGGTTATTATCAGGAGACGCTTGATTTGACCAGCCGAGTGGGAGAAAGCCAGGTCTGGGTCGGGTTTGCTTTCGTCAGCGACGTCTCCAATAACTATAGAGGATTTACCATTGATGATTTGACGTTGACTGCCAACACCCCGACGCCAACCTTTACGCCGACGCCCAGTTCGACACCAACTCAGACACCAACGCCGACTCAAACGCCAACACCGACTCAGACACCGACACCAACATCCACGGCTGGACCCTTCCAGGGCGCCTACCTCCCAGTGATAATGAGGGATTATCCGTCAACTCCGACGTTCACACCCACTCCTACGACGACGCGAACGCCGACCGTCACACCCACGCCCACGACGACGCGCACCGCAACGCCAACCTCGACGGCGGAGCCTCAGCAGACGACCTTTATTGCCACTGGCGATACATACGTGGATCAAAACAATGCCTCCAGTAATTACGGCAGTAGCTTCTGGATGCGAGCAGGCACTTACAGCGGGGCCGTCAACCGTGCTTTGATTCAGTTTAACCTGACGGACATTCCCGCCGGCACGAGCATTAGCCAGGCGACTTTGCGCGTCTATTATCAAATCTGTGGTGTGCTCGGCACAACCACGATGCTAACCGCTTACCGGGTCGACGAAGGCTGGGAGGAATTGACGGCGACTTGGAACTCGCAGCCAGCTTATGCTGAAGCTTACGGCTCTGCCTCTTTTACTGCTTGTGCTTCGGGGTGGAAGTCCTTCGACGTGACGGCTTTAGCGCAGGCCTGGGTGAACGGCACACACCCCAATTACGGAGTCTTGCTGCGCTCAGCGGAAGACGTCAATACCCGTTGGGCTGGAATGTGTACGCGTGACGGGGCTGGTGAGTTGGGCTGTTACAATTATTTGCGACCCAATCTAAATATTACCTATGGAACACGTTAAAAGAACCATCGCTGCCTGAGTCCAAGGAGAGCGGTCCTTCAGAAACAAATCGAGCGGACATGTATGATCATGTCCGCCCGGTGTTCTGAATTCGCCCGCCGGCTCAACGATCAGGTGCATATTTTTCGCCTTATCCGCTGCAACGCGATTGAATCGGCGGCCCGCCTGGCTCGACAACGCGCAGCTGAAACTCGATGTGACAGTGTTTGCGACTCCGGTCGCCGAGGATCATGATAGCTGTTCTTTTGCTTGTCAAATGCAACAGCTGTGGCAAGACGTACAATGGTAAGACGGGCCGGTAACACGGGAATACGAGAGAGGAACGACACGCATGTCCCATCCACAGCAGAGAGCTGATCGACGTTTAATAGCAACACTGACCCTGAGCCTATGTTTATTCGTGGGCATCGCCTGTCAGGTCGGCAATAGCAGCGTGGCCGATCGCGCTACTCAACCGCCCGCGGTCACTCCTCCAACGGAATCCCAAACGATATCTGCACCCGTGGCTGCGGAAACAGCGACGACAATTGCCGTGTCACCCACAGAGACTCAGGTCGTTCCCACCGTGGCGGCGCCTGATTTAGCGCTCACCGGACAATTCGTCTTCATCCGCAATGCTAACCTGTGGATACGCCGAAACGGCGTCGAAACGCAACTGACCACCGATGCTATTCCAGCCGAAATTCCCTACGTGTCGGGAGGGGCTAAACTGTGGTACAGCAATCCCCAGCTGTCTCCCGATGGAAGCAAGATTGCTTATCTGAAGAACACCCCGACCGCAGCCAGGACGCTGATCGTTTCTGATAGCGCTGGGAAAAATGCGCGGCAACTCGCAGCTGACGTTGAATGGACCATGCCGCTGGTCCGCTGGTCAAATGATAGCCAAAGAGTCTATTATCCGGTTGCGCAGGGCTTTGATGCGATCGGCGTGCGCAGTGTCACCGTTGCTACCGGCGAAGAACAGGTACATGGTCAATTTGCCATGATGTCCGGGTGTGGCGGGGCCAGCTCTGATGCTGCCGATCATTTAGCGGCGGGAGAACATATCGTCGGCGTGGGTGGCGGTCCTCAAGTCTTTGAACTTGCCCCGCAGAACAATTATCTGGTGCACACCACGGTGTGTACGGGTTCTGGATTGGGCATTTTAGACTTGTCCACCGGACAGGATCGGAAGCTGGACGAGAAAGCCAGGCAAGCCGTCATTGCGCCGGACGGCCAGCGCCTGGCAGCAATTTCAGATAACAACGTTGTCATTTACGAAGCGAGCAGTGGTGAGCTTGAGAAGACCATTCCCACTTCCGAAAAGCCGCTGATCCTTTTATGGGCTGCGGATGGGAAGACCATCTTTTATTCCACCGTTCAGTTGGCGAAGGAGTTGAACCTGGACGACCAGGTGGCCTTAGCGGTGCTGGGGTCTTCGCCCGCCTCTTACCGCGCCAATCTGGCTACCTTGTGGAAAATGACCGTGGACACTGGTGCGAGCGAAAAAGTCAGCGACCTTGAGGCGCATGCCATCAAGCCAGTGTTTGCCACGCCAGAGAAGGTGTTGGTGGTCGTCGTCGAAAACGCCACCGCCCTTTTTGATTACATCACCCAGTATCAAACGCAGGAAAACATGGCACACTACTACCCTCACGTCAACATCGTCGCCGTCGATTTGGTGACCCTGCAGTCAAACAGTGTAGTGAGCCAGGCGCAAGAGTCCGCTTACTCGGCGAGATGATTGGGGCGACTGGTTAGCCCGTTGCTCACCGAGGTGTGAGGCTGGAATTCTGCGGCCGAAAAACGCAACGTAAACGGATTCTCCAGCCACATGGATACGGTCACGTCCACGCAGGCGGTCGTCACCTACGCGTGGGGCGATTTCAAACATGACCCCCGAAAAGTGTTGTTGAAATACTTTGATGCATTCCTGTACGACTCAAATTTCGGCACACGCCAACTGAATCCCAACCCTCCATCTGGAAAGTGCGCGAATGGCCAAACTCAAACTCGATTTACACGACATCTACAATCGCGGCGGCGAGATCGAC
>JAUQXC010000305.1 GCA_030834825.1 Thermoflexales bacterium | reverse complement strand
TGGCACGGCAAGCGCAACCTGTGGCCTGGGTGGCGCTTGATGACGGCGATAACGATCCAGTGCGCTTCTGGCGCTACGTCATCACAGCCTGCCGCACCTTCGATGCCGCACTGGGCCGAGCGGCGTTGGCCGCGCTGCGGACCGCCTCACTCTCTTCACTGGAAAGCGTGCTGACCCCTTTCATTAATGAACTGCTGCAGCTGCCCGAGCGGCACGTCTTGATCCTCGAAGATGCCCACCTCATCACGTCAAGCGAAGTGAACGCCTCACTCGCCTTCTTGATCGATCAGCTGCCGGCGACCGTGCATCTGATACTATTGACGCGCAGCGAACCGGCCTTGCCGCTGGCCCGTCTGCGCGCACGCAATGAATTGAGCGAGTTCACTGCCGCCGATCTGCGCTTCACGCTCGTTGAGACGCAAGTTTTCCTGCGAGAAGCGCTGCACGTTGAGCTAACCCCTGAAGCAATCGCCCGTCTGGAAGAGCGCACCGAGGGTTGGATCGCCGGACTACAGTTGATCGCGTTGGCGTTGCACGGTCGATCGGAACCACAAGCCGTCGAGGAATTTCTGGCCACCTTCAGCGGCGGACATCGCTATGTGCTGGAGTATCTCGTCAGTGAAGTGCTTGGCACACAGCCTGCAGCCTGGCAAGAGTTTCTGCTGCAAACCAGTTGGGTGAACCGCTTGACGGCTGCATTGTGTGACGCCATTACCGATCGAACTGACAGCGCCCTGCTCCTGACACAGCTGGAACGCGCCAATTTGTTTTTGATCCCGCTGGGTAATGACGGCCATCACACGTGGTATCGCTATCACGCACTGTTTGCCGAAGCGCTGCGCCATACAGCGCGGCAGCGTTTGGGCGACAGCGGTGTGCGCGCTGTGCTGGAGAAAGCCAGTCGGTGGTATGAGGATTACGGATTCAGCGTAGAAGCGATCGAGGCGGCCTTGGCCGCCCCGGCCTTCGAGCGCGCAGCAGTATTGATCGAACAATCGATCGAGCAACGCGGTACCGCCGAACTGCACACGCTGGGCTGTTGGGTTACGCAATTGCCCGAGGCAGTGCTGTCTACGCATCCGATCCTATGCTTCCACTATGCGTTCGTGTTGTTGTTCACGTCCGATCGCTATGCCCCGGCCACAGCGGCCCGGCTCGAAGCGCCGCTGCGCAGGGCAGAAGCGGCCTGGCGCACAGAAAGTAATGAGGCGCGCTTAGGACAGGTGTTAGCGCTGCGCAGCCTCGCCGGCCTGTGGCAAGACAATCTGCCGCTCGCGTTTGCTCAGGCGCGTGAGGCGCTGGAGCTGCTGCCCGAGCATGATGTCTTCTGGCGCGGCGTGAGCTTGCTCAATGTGGGTCTGGAAGAAATGCGGAATGGGCGCATCCATGCAGCACAGCAATTGTTCATCGAAACACGCGCGCTATGTGGGGCGGCGCAGAATATTCACGGGGTCCTGGCGGCGACTTACTTGCTGGGCGAAGCCGGTGCGTGGCAGGGTCAGTTTGATCAGGCCAGTCAGTTGTATCAGCAAGTGCTGGCCAAAGCGATCGGCGGCGAAGAGATGCTCGACGATCAGGCCGCGGCCCAGCGGGGCCTCGCCGCCGTCGCTTACGAGCGCAACGACCTGGATGCCGCTGAACAGCAGGCCACACGCGCGCACGACCTGAGTGTGCAGCGATCTAATGAAGAAGAGCAAGTGCAGGCCTCGCTACTGCTGGCACGCATCCAACACGCGCGTGGACAAACGGCACAAGCGCAAGAGCTGTTGCAGACTCTGACGGCGCGCACGCAACGGGCACAACTGCTCTTCGAAATACAGCTGTGGCAGTCCCGACTGGCGTTGATGTCTGGCGATCTTGAAACGGCACGGCATGGGGCGGCCGTTCACGATCAGCGCCGCACGGTACCGTACCTTCAGCAAGAGCAAGCCGCGTTGCTACTGGCGCGCTTGCAGCTGATCGATCAGAACCCGGAAGCAGCGTTAAAGCTGCTGGAGCCATGGCGTCGCGCTGCGCAGCAATCCGGGCGCATGCGCAGCGAGATCGAAATATTGTGTGTGCAGGCGCTGGCATACGCCGATCAGGCCAACCCGGCGCGCGCGCATAAAACGTTGACCCAAGCCTTGACGCTGGCTCAACCCACAGGCTATCGCCGTATCTTTTTAGACGAAGGCGAGAAGCTGGCGCAGCTGCTGCAAGCGATCACGCCCGAGCTAGGCAAGCGCCCCATAGCCACGTATGCCACACTGCTGCTGCGCGCGTTTGCTGCCACCCGCGTGGGCCAGCTCGCTTCATTCGTTTTGTCCCCCCTGCTCGAACCCCTCAGCGCGCAGGAACAGCGCGTGCTGCGCCTGTTGGCTGCCGGTCTCTCCAAACCCGAGATCGCGCGCGAACTGGTGGTCTCCACCAACACCATCAAGACGCAGGTACAGAGCATCTACCGCAAACTCAATGTGAATTCCCGCGATGAAGCCGCCGACATGGCGCGGCAACTGAATTTGCTTTAACCTCCCGGGACCAGTAGTGAGTAGTCAGCTGTCAGTTGTTGACCCTCAACAATCTGCCTTCTTCGACCCCCACTCCGCTGCGCGGCGGGCGCTTCCTTCCAGCAATCACCCGCTCAATCACCCGCTGCGGGTGATGTCTGTTCATCCCCTTGAATGATATTCTTTCAACAACTTCACCCAAGGAGATGGCAAGATGGAACAAATTGGTGCAACGATTCTGTCGTGGTTCAACCCAATCAACGCCGGTGTCTTCCTGCTTTGTCTGGGAGTGTTCATCTGGTTGGCGTCACGGGTCGATGATCGCAGCCAGCAGAAGTAACGGCCAACGCTCATGCATAGAAGTATCAGCCAAGAAAAAGCGAAAGGAGAACGAACATGACAACCAAAGATTATGTGGGCATCGCAATGGAAGGTCCAGTTGCGACCTGGTACACCAAAGCCATGCAGAAGGACATGGATGATTATCGGCGGGACGCGCAGGCCATCGCCGCGCGTGTCCCCAGTGGAAGCACGGTACTCGAAGTGGCCCCCGGGCCGGGTTATCTCTCGATCGAGTTGGCGTGGCTCGGCCAGTACACCATCACCGGGTTGGAGATTAGCAAGACATTTGTGGAAATCGCGCAGCAGAAAGCGCGCGAGGCGGGTGTTTCCATCGATTTTCGACAGGGCAGCGTGCAGCGCATGCCGTTTACCGCAAACACGTTCGATGGCCTTTACTGCCGGGCCGCGTTCAAGAACTTCTCGGACCCGCTGCTGGCGTTGAACGAGATGCACCGTGTCTTGAAGCCCGGCGGCCAGGCCGTGATCATCGATCTGCGGGCCGATGCCTCCAACGCCGACATCAATCATTTCGTGGACAACCTGGGGCTTAGCTGGCTTAGCACACTGACCACCAAGTGGACTTTCAAGTTCATGTTACTGAAGCGCGCTTACACACCAGCCAGTCTGGAAAAACTTGCGGCGCAATCCAACTTTAAGCGCTGCGAAGTTCAGCTCAATAACATCGGGATGAACGTGTGGCTGAAGAAATCGTAGCCAGGGTACTCGTGGTAAGATTGAAAGAGTAATGGAGTAAAGACAGCATGACACAACGATCCATGTTAGCCGGTCAAACGCCAACCGTTGTTATCCGCGCCGGAGGCAGTGTCACCGTCGAGGGCTGGGATAGCGATCGGGTTCAAGCGGAGACCGCTAGTCGCTGGGGACTGCAGCTCGAGCGTCGCAAAGCCGCCAACATCGGACGTGAGCGCGCGCGCGCCAAGATCG
>JAUQXC010000304.1 GCA_030834825.1 Thermoflexales bacterium | reverse complement strand
GTGCTGGATTGGCGCGAAGGTCGAAGACGAGGGCGCCACGACGGTACCGGCCCGCACCTTTGTGGATCTGGTCAATGCGTTGCCGCAGGGTACCGTGGACATGGATCTGGCCGTGCGCACGCAGACGCTGACCGTGACCAGCGGGCGTTCCACTAATAACGTCAAAGGTGTGGACGCGCAGGAGTTCCCGATCATTCCCAAGGCCGATGAAGCCGAGGCGATCCGCATTGCGCCGGATGTGTTGCAACAAATGATCGATCAGGTAGTGTTTGCCGCCGCCACCGATGAGAGCCGCCCGATCCTGACCGGCGTGTATGCCAAGTTCAGCGGCAAGACTTTGACGCTGGCCGCCGCCGATGGTTTTCGCCTGTCCGTTCGCACTGCGCAACTGGACGATGGCGTGGACGAACCGCTGGATGTGATCATTCCGGCCCGGGCGCTGGCCGAGTTGAGCCGCATCTGCGGCGATCAGACTGATCCGATCAGCATCATGATTACGCCGCAGAAGAGCCAGGTGTTGTTCCATCTGACCAACATCGATCTGGTTTCGCAGATCATTGACGGGAAGTTCCCGGATTACAACGCCATCGTGCCCAAGGCCTCGGGCACCAAGACCGTATTCGACACGGCCTTGATGTTGAAGGCCTGCAAGGCGGCCAACGTCTTCGCGCGGGAAGCCGCCAACATTGTGCGGCTCAGCATCGTGCCGGGTGACGAGATCACACCGGGCCACATCAAGATCGGCGCGCAGAGCGCCGAGACCGGCGAGAATGCGGGCGACCTGGACGCGAGCGTGAACGGCAACGCGATGGAGATTGCGTTCAACGTGAAGTACCTGATCGATCTGTTGAACGTGGCCGATGCACCGCAGATGACGCTGGAGACCAACAGCGCCTCGCAACCGGGTTTACTCCGCCCGATCGGCAATGACACCTTTACACACGTCATTATGCCGATGCACATTGGCGGACGGTGATCAATTAGCAACACTGCGAAAACTTCATGAACAAAGTGGTCGTTGAAAGTTGAGAAATTGATCGCCCTTGGAGATCGCTCTGAGGGCGCTTTTTATCTAATGAAGCGGCGTCACTGCGAGCGTGGTGTGCGAAGCAGTCTACGCCAGACAAGGAGATTGCTTCGTCGCTGAGAGACGCTCCTCGCAACGACGTTGTGAAACGAAGACGATGCCTGTTAAACCACTCCCTGTTTCAAAACTGCGTCGCGTCTGCCCACCGCGGACGCTGAAATTCAAGACGACGGATGACCTGCCGCTGGTCGACGAGATCATCGGCCAGCCGCGTGCGCTGCGCGCGATTGACTTCGGCCTCGACGTGCGCGGGCCGGGCTTCAATATTTTTGTGCTGGGGCATGGCGGCTCGGGGCGCATGACGACCGCCGAACGCGCGCTGATTGAACACGCGGCCGCACAGCCCACGCCCGACGACTGGGTCTACGTGCATAACTTCAAAGAACCGCTGCGCCCGCGCGCCATGCGCCTGCCCGCCGGGCGGGCGCGCCCCTTCAAGCAGGACATGATCGGCCTGGTGAACTTTCTCAAGACTGATCTGCATCGCACGTTTGAGGGCGAAGCGTATCAACACATGGCGACGCAGCTGGTGCGCGACCTGGATAGTCAACGCACCGCGTTGTTGCAGGAGTTCGATCAGCAGGCGCGCCCCCGGGGCTTTGCGCTGGCGCGCTCGGAACAACAAGGGTTGTTCGTCACCCCGATCGGCCCTCAAGGCGAACCGGCGACGGCTGAAGATCTGGCCGCCCTGTCTGCCGAGCAGCGGGCTGCGCTGGATCAGGCCCAGCCAGAGGTCGAAGATAGCTTTAGTGCGGTGATGCGCCGCGCGCATGCGCTGGAACTGGAAGTCCGCGCGAAAATGCAGGAGCTCGATCGCCAGACGGCGACCAGCCTGATCGATCCACTGCTCGATCAATTGATCGTGCGGTATCAGGCCGATTGTCCCGAGGTGGCCGATTACCTGGAGGAAGCGCGCGCCGACATCATCAATCATGCGGGGGATTTCCGGGATGGCTCGCTGGCGCCAACCGAAGAACCAGACAATAGCGAACCTCTGATCGATCCGTTGCAGCGCTTTCAAGTGAACGTGCTGGTCGATCACGGCGAGACGCACGGCGCGCCCATCGTGTTTGAGATGAACCCAACCTTCATGAATCTGGTGGGCCGCATTGAGCGGGACGTGCAGTTGGGTGAGAACGTCCTAGACTTTACCATGCTGCGCGCCGGGGCGCTGCAACGCGCCAACGGCGGCTACCTGGTGCTGCGGGCGGGCGACGTTCTGAAAGAGGCCAATGCCTGGGATGGGCTGAAGCGCGCCTTGTCCACGAAGCAGATTGTCATTGAAGATCCGGGCACCCGGCTACAGATGTTTTCCACGCGGACCCTGGAGTCAGAGCCGATTCCGCTGGATGTGAAGGTGATGCTGCTGGGCACGCCGCACCTGTACTACGATCTCTATCACTACGATGAAGAATTTGCGCGGCTGTTCAAGGTGAAAGCCGAATTCGGCACGGACATGGATCGCACGCCGGAAAACGAGCAGGCCTATGCCTGGTTTGTGCGGGCGCGCTGTGCCGACCATCAATTGCGGCCCTTTGATTCCGGCGCAGTGGCCCAGGTGGTGGAATACGGCTCGCGCATGATCGAAAATACCACCAAGCTCTCGACCCAGTTTGGCGATATCACCGACCTTCTCATCGAGGCGGCCCATTGGGCGCAGAAAGCCGATCGGGCGGTGGTGACGGCCGCCGATGTTCGCAAAGCCTTGAACGAGTGGCGTTATCGATCGAACCTGATCGAAGAAGAGATACAGCAGCCCATCAGCGATGGCACGATCAAGATTGAAGTCGAGGGCGAAGTGGTGGGGCAGATCAACGGCCTCACGGTGATCGAGTATGGCGATTATCAATTCGGACATCCGTCGCGCATTTCGGCGCGCATCTACGTGGGACGCAGTGGCGTGACAGTGATCGAGCGTGAAGTGCACTTGAGCGGGCGCATTCACAATAAAGGTGTGTTGACGCTGGAAGGTTATCTGCACGGGCAATATGCGACCAAGGAACCGTTGTCGCTGGCGGCCAGCCTAAGCTTCGAGCAAAACTATGCGGAGATCGACGGCGACAGCGCGTCGAGCACAGAGTTGTATGTGTTGTTGTCGGCGCTGGCCGATCTGCCGATCAAGCAGGGCATTGCCGTGACGGGGTCGGTTGATCAGCAAGGGCGCGTGCAGCCGGTGGGCGGCGCGCAATATAAGATCGAAGGTTACTTTGAGGTGTGCCAGGCGCGCGGCCTGACCGGCGAGCAAGGCGTCATGATCCCGGCCGCCAATATCAAGAACTTGATGCTGCGCGAAGATGTGGTGGCGGCGTGCCGGGCGGGGCAGTTCCACATCTGGGCGGTGGAGACGATCGATGAAGGTCTGGAGCTGTTGACGGGCGTCAAGGCGGGCCGGCGCGGCAAGCGCGGCGAGTTTACCAAGAATAGTGTGCACGCGCGGGTCGCTGATCGATTGAAGTCGATCGCCGAACAGCTCGACGGCGGACGCAAGGATCGCGAAGATTCAGAAGACGAAGAGCAGAAAAAGAAGGACGCGGAAGAAACGAAGACGCGCCGCAGAAGGAAAAGTAACGAGTAATCAGTCCCAAGGGATGCTGCGCAATCATGAGCAACACGAGCGCTGAATTTCCAGAAATGAATGAAGCAACAGGCCCGGACGAGACAACCGGCGAAGCACAACCCCACGGGGAGGTTGCACACTGGTCCGAGCGGGCGGTACGACGTTTGGCACAGGCGCAGGCGGGCGGGTTCAGCGCGATCGTGATC
>JAUQXC010000303.1 GCA_030834825.1 Thermoflexales bacterium | reverse complement strand
CATTGGACCATCGCGCAAATCGTTCATCGGTTACACCCTGCAGCTACCGCCTGATCAACGTGTGGAAGGCACCGCCGCTGCGGTGGCGATCAGTATTGCGCGCGGGGCCGACCTCGTGCGCGTGCATGATGTGGAAGTGATGGCGCGTGTGGCCAAGATGACGGATGCGATCGTGCGGAGAACGAACTGATGGAATACAGCAAGTTGTTCGAGCCAGGGAAGCCTTGCTTCTACTTGACTGCCGCCGATATAGACCATTTGTCCAGTAAGCTCATCTTCCAGTACCCGAATGCCGTAATCCGAACTATCCGAGGCAAAAGGTGCATGGCTGTGCCCGATTTCTTTAGTGAAGTCGCGGCGGCCCTGCAGTTCCCGCTCTACTTTGGGGAAAACTGGAATGCTTTCAATGATTGCATCAATGACATGGAATGGGCAATGGAAGAGGCTTATATCCTGCTAGTCAATGATGCCTCATTCCTTCTGTGTGACGCAGACGACGAGGACTTCCGGGTTTTGATAAAGATGTTGTCTATTGCCAACGAAGATTGGACCGCACCAAACAAATATTTTCCCCGGAGCCGGCCAGTCACACCGTTTCACGTTGTATTTCAATGTTCGGTTTCGAATATCTCGGCTTTTTCTAGCCGCATATCGCAGGCAGGGGCGGAGTTTGAGACCTTATAAGCAGCAGATGCTGCTTGCCTTATCACAAGACCTCGCAGGTTACGCGTAACCTGCGAGGTCTTGTGATAAGGCGGGGATGGATGGGAGTCGAACCCACCGCCGCCCGCTCTGCGCGACCGGCCAGCGGTTTTGAAGACCGTGGCAGCCACCGGGCCACAACCACCCCCGTACGCGCGCAATCATACCGGGCACAGGCCTAAGCGTCAAGCGCGCCGGATTTGACGGTTCATGCGCAGCGTGATATATTTCGCCGCGCAGGACGTAGTAACCTGAAGTGGCTGCACCGCACAGTCCGCTCAGATTTACCGTAGCGGATTTTTCACGGCAGTTGCACGGCGCACTACGGCCTCACCATCATATTTTTTTGTGAGGAGCAGCAAACATGGCGACCGGAACAGTGAAGTGGTTCAACAATACCAAGGGCTACGGTTTCATTGCGCCCGACGATGGCGGCGAGGATGTCTTTGTGCATCACAGCGCCATCGAGATGGAAGGGTATCGCAAGTTGGCCGAAGGCCAGAAGGTGGAGTTTGAGGTGACGACAGGCCCTAAAGGTCTGCAAGCCCAAAACGTGCGGCCAAGCTAAGTGATCGAGTGATATCGCAACAGCGTCGTGCGTTTTATGGCACGACGCTGTTGCGTTCCTGGAATGCTTGACAGACGATCGGCGCTGTTGTAAAATACTGGTCGCTTAACGCCGAGATAGCTCAGCTGGTAGAGCACGCGACTGAAAATCGCGGTGTCCGCAGTTCGACCCTGCGTCTCGGCACTGAACCGCCGAGGCGTAAGCAAATCGGCGGTTACGCGGGAGTAGCTGAGTGGTACAGCGTCTCCTTGCCAAGGAGAAGACCGCGGGTTCGAATCCCGTCTCCCGCTCTAAATGGCTGATGTGGCTTGCCAAAGCCCATCAGCCATTTCGCTTCCTCGTGTTGGCTCTTCGTCACTCAAGCAGCTCGCTGGACTTTTGCAAAACCGGGGTAGAGACATCTGGTACACTTTGCAGAGATTCAGCGCGAATGCTTAAGGAGGAGCGGTGATGAAGATTCCATTTGACGGCCGCATCTTGATACTGGGCTGTGGCTCGGTGTCACAGTGCGTACAACCCCTAATCTTACGCCACTTCGAGATGGATTTCTCCCGGTTGACGATCCTGGACTTTGAAGATCGACGCTCGACGATCCCGGAAACCCTGGCGGCCGGCGCGCGCTATGTGCAGGATCGTGTCCGGCCTGATAACCTACACGCGTTGCTGAGCCAATCCGTCGGATCAGGTGATCTGCTGATCGATCTCGCGTGGAACATCGACACCGGCGAGATCGTGCAGTGGTGTCACGATCATAACGTCCTGTACCTCAACACCTCGGTCGAATTGTGGGATCCTTACGAAGACGCCGGCTCGATCCCGCCGACCGATCGAACACTGTACGTGCGCCATCTGGCGTTGCGCCAGCGCGCCCGGAGCTGGTCGGAACCGGGGCCAACCGCGGTGGTGGAGCATGGCGCGAATCCAGGGTTGGTCAGCCATTGGGTCAAAGTGGGCTTGGCGGACATCACGCAGGCGGTCTTGCCGAGCCTGACGCGCAGCAAAACGCGCGAGGCGTTGGAACGCGCCCTGGCCGATCGCAACTATGCCTGGTTGTCGATGTTGACCGGCGTCAAGGTCATCCACATCTCAGAACGTGACACGCAGATCAGCCATCGGCCCAAGGCGGTGAACGAGTTCGTCAACACCTGGTCGATTGCGGGGTTGCACGAAGAAGGCGTGGCACCCGCCGAGCTGGGCTGGGGCACCCACGAAAAACGTCTACCGCCTCAGGCGCACACGCATCAGTATGGTCCGTGTAACCAAATCTGCCTGGCGCAGATGGGCCTGAATACGCTGGTGCGCTCGTGGGTGCCGCAGGGTGGTGAAATCATCGGCATGGTGATCCGTCACGGCGAAGCCTTCACGATTAGCGATCATCTTACAGTGTGGGAGGGGGAACGACCTCTCTACCGCCCGACCGTGCATTACGCTTATCTGCCCAGCGATGCGGCGCTGGCTTCCCTCCACGAATTGAAGATGCGGGGCTACGAGTTGCAACCCAACCTGCGCATCATGAACGACGAGATCACGGACGGCCAGGATGAACTGGGTGTGCTGCTCTTGGGACATGCCCTGAACGGCTGGTGGGTCGGATCGCAATTGGACATTCATGAGACGCGCCGCCTGGTTCAACATCAAAACGCCACGACGCTGCAAGTGGCTGCTTCGGTGCTGGGCGCCACGGCGTGGATGATCCGCAACCCGCGCCGCGGGTTGAACGTGCCTGATGATCTCCCGCACCATGAAATACTGGAAGTGGCCAACCCGTATCTGGGTCCGTGTCCGTCGGTGCGTACCGACTGGACACCGCTCAGGAATCGTTTTGATCCATTCGAGAAGTTCGCGCGCCCGCGCCCGGCGGCTGAAGAGGTCTGGCAATTCGAGTCATTCCTGGTGTGAACAATGTCGACAGGGGCAAAGTGATGCGGTAGAATCATTGCGAGGGCACCGGCCGACCCGATCGGGTGGGAGCCAGGCCCATAAGCAGGAGGTCCAACATCATGCCGTTTTTTGATCCCATTTACCTGTTGCTGATAATTGTCACGCTGGTCATCTCGGGCGGGGCGCAATTGTACGTCAGTTCTGCCTACAAGAAGTGGAGCGGTGTGCGCAATGCCGTGAACCTGAACGGCGCGCAGGTGGGGCAGGCCATTGTCGATCGAACTCCGCTGGGCGATTTTGTGAACGCGCCCAAGTCAATCCAGGCCGCCGGCCAGTTTGGCACAAACGGATCGACCATTCGTTTTCAACGGGCATCCGGCCAATTGACCGATCATTATGATCCGCGCACGCACGCGGTGAGCCTCTCCGATGGCGTGGCGTCTCAACCCTCCGTGGCGGCCATGGCCATCGTGGCGCATGAACTGGGTCATGCGCAGCAGCATGAGCAGTCTTCTATTTTGATGACCATGCGCTCCCTGCTGGTGCCTGCCGTTCAATTCAGTCCACAGATCGCGTATCTGATGATCTTCCTCGGCCTGATCTTACGGGTGACAGGTTTGATCTATCTAGGCGCGTTGGTCTATGGGTTGATGGTGTTGTTCACCGTCGTCACCCTGCCGGTGGAGATTGACGCGAGCCGCCGCGCGTTGGCCTTGTTGCGCGAATCGAACTTGATTCAGGACGAGCGGGATGCCTCCGGAGCGCGCCAAGTGTTGACGGCGGCTGCTCTGACCTATGTCGCTGCGGCGGTTACGGCGGTGCTGACGTTATTGTACTATCTCAGCCTCGCCAATCGACGGCGGTAATGATTTAGAGCAGTTTCCAAATTAGTTTACGGGTCTACGTCACACCCGCGTAGGCGGGTGTCCAGTTCTCAACCGCTGGATCCCCGCGCAAGCGGGAATGACGATGTCATAAATCAAACTGGAATTCGTTCCAGAAACCGGGTTTCTTCCTTCCTGCTGGACTCGAACGTTTGGCTGGAGAAACCTGGTTTCTTCGTTCCCATCAAGCAAGAAGCCCGATATTGATCGGGCTTCTTCGTTTTCTGGACAACCTGCTTGTATCACTTGAATTCCTCCCAGTCAAACTTCATTCCAGCGCTGAATGTCTTTTCCTGTCCGGGATGTCGTACTATCACGCGGCCCGATCCAAAGACTTCACACGTCTGCGCCGCCAGATCGATCACGCACGCGGTGTTTTCGTCCAATCCGATCATACGCGCCGATTCCGGCAACAAGTCTTCCATCGCTTTCAAGCGCCGCTTGCCGATGAAACAATAGCGTGTGTCAAACGCCGCGCCGCCTTCGCTGTTGTTCCAGTGTGGCATGATTGCCAGTTCCAGGCCATGCGGACCCAGCAGATCAATGCCATCCACCCAAGCTGGATCGTGTCCGGCTTTGTAGAGTTCGTAGACGGGGACGACGTGGCGGCTCATGGCAATGGCCGCCGAACTGGCAAAGACCAAATGCCCGCCCGAGCGTAACTGCGCGGCGAGAGCGTCTGCGATGGGTGTTCCGATCCAGTTCCGCACCGCATAGGTGGGACTGCCGGGACCGGCGAACACGTAGTTCGCCGCTTGGATCTGCGCGGCGATTTCATTCAACTGTTCCGGCGTAGCTTCTTTCTTTGACTTGAACGAAACGACGCGCAGCTCTTGCTGCAAGTTGTGCCGGAAATAGTCCACGGCTTTTTCAGCCAGTGCCGTGGCGTTCTCTTGAAAACCGGCGGGAGTATCGAGAAAGATCGCGCGCAGCGGTGCTTGAAGACGCGCCAGCACCGCGCGGTGTGCCGGGCTGAGGCGCGCCGACATCTCGCCGGAAGACATTAAGGTGAGAGTGCCCAGGGACATTAGCTGACTCGCTCAAACAGCATGATGGGAATATGGCGCGTTGTCATCTTCTGATAATCCAAATACGGCGGATGGCGTTCGATGGCGAACTTCCACCAGTGATGATATTCCTCACCCTGCGCTTCGCGGGCTATTACAGGAATGCGCTTACCTTTGATTTCTAATGTGGCATGCGGATTTTTCTTCAAGTTCAGATACCAATCGGCATTCTTTTCTCTTCCCCAATTTGACGCCACAATCAGATACTGGCCTTCGTAATCGAAGTAAGCAATGGGGATGGCGCGGTCCTGTCCGGACTTGCGCCCTAGGGTGTGCAGAATGAGGATGGTCTGCGTGCCGAGCTTGCTTCCGATCCGTCCCTGGCTGAGGCGAAGGAGCAGAGAGCTGACAGACATGAACCACTTAATGAGGAGGTCTTTCATTGAGTGACCATCGGTCTCTAACTGCCCACGGCCAGCTTCTTCTCTTCTGCCACGTTTTGCAAGATTTCTTTAGCGCTTGTGATGGCGCCCTCGCCGCTAGCGCCCAACATCTGCGCCAGCTCGTCCACGCGTGCTTGGTCGCTCAGCAGCGTGACGTGCGTGATGGTGCGCTCGACCTCGTTGCTCTTGTCCACCTTGAAGTGGGCGTCGCCGTAACCCGCCAACTGCGGCAGATGCGTGATGCAGACGACTTGATGATTCCGGCTCAGGCCCCACAACTTCTGTCCCACCGTCGAACCAACCCGTCCGCCGATGCCCTGATCGATCTCGTCGAAGATCAACGTCGGCGTTTGATCGGCGCGGGAGAGCACCGTCTTCAAGGCCAGCATCAAGCGCGCCGTCTCGCCGCCTGAGGCGATCTTCACCAGCGGCTTCAAGCCTTCACCCATATTCGGCGCAACCAGAAACTCCACCCGATCGAGCCCCGTGGTGTCAAAGGCCACGCGCTGCCCGTTGATGTAGGCGCCGTGCTCGGCGGGTTCCCATTTCAGATCGACGGCAAAGTGCGCGCCCGCCATGCGCAGATCGTTGAGCTCGGCTTCGATGCCGGCGGACAACTTCGCGGCGGCGGCTTTGCGCCGATCCGAGAGATCCTGCCCGGCCTGACCGATTTCATGCAGCAACCGGTCTTCGTCTTCGCGCAATTCGGCGATGCGCTCACCGGAATGTTCCAAAGTCTCCAGTTCCTGTTCGGCGCGTTCGGCAAACGCCAGCACGTCGGGAATGGCGGCCCCGTATTTGCGCTTCAGCCGCTTGATCAGATCGAGCCGATCTTCAACGGCATTCAGCCGCTTGGGTGAATACTCGATCGCTTCGCGGTAACGCCGCACTTCATGTGCCAGGTCGTCGATCTGCGCCGTGACCGAATCGATGGTCGCGCCATGCTCGACAAACTGCGGATCGATCTTGGCCAAACCGGCGATGGCTTTTTGGGCCTTGGCCAGCGCGTCCAGGGCGGCCGGTGTTTCGCCGTTGCCTTCGTAGAGCGCGGTGTAGGCTTCATCGGCCAGGGCGGCCAGTGTCTCGGCATTCGCCAGCCGTTTCTGCTCGACGGTGAGCTCGTTGTCTTCGTGGGACTTCAACTTGGCCGCACGGATCTCTTCGATCTGGAATTTCAGCATATCTGCGCGCCGGGCCAGCTCGGCCTCGCTCTTCAAGAGTTCGCTTAGCTCGCGGCGCACGTCGCGCAGCTGCGCCACGCGTGCGGCGAAGGTCTGGCGTTGTTCCCACGTGCCTGCATAGCGATCGAGCAGGTTGACGTGTTCGCGCGGGCGCAACAGCGACAAGTGCTCGCTCTGGCCGTGAATATCGATCAGCAGATCGCCGATCTCGCGCAGCAGGCTCGACGGGACCGAGCGGCCGTTCACACGCGCGGTCGAGCGGCCCCCCGATCGGATTTCACGGGCCAGCCACAACCGATCGGGATCATCTTCATTCCCCAGCTCGTTTTCGATCAGCAGGGCACGCAGTTCGGGTGAGGCGGGCAGCTCGAACACCCCTTCCACCTGCGCCCGATCGCAGCCGGTACGCACCGTGTCGCTATCGGCCTTGCCGCCCAGCAACAGGCCCACAGCGTCGATGATGATCGATTTGCCGGCACCCGTCTCGCCGGTGAGCACGTTGAACCCTGGCGCTAACGACAGACGCAAGCGATCGATGATGGCGAAGTCGATGATCGTGAGTTCAGTGAGCATAGGTGAAAGATCTCAGCCAATCTTGAGGAAACGCAACCGCGCGATGACGATCCCGCCGGCGATGACGAGATACACGATCATCCAGACGAGGCTCAGCGCGAGGCCGCCGAGGAGCTGGGCCGCGCCCTCACTGGAAAGACCCAGCGCCAAGGCCCACTGCACTTCCGGCATGCTGAAGACGCGCATCGCTGCCGTGACGATCATGCAGGCCATGACCACGGCCCAGATGTAACGACCCCGCCGCTTGCGATTGACGAGGCGGACGCCTTCGGAGATGACGGCACCGGCGATGGGTGCACCAAAGATCGCAAAGAAGCCCAGGGACGGGACGATCAGCGC
>JAUQXC010000302.1 GCA_030834825.1 Thermoflexales bacterium | reverse complement strand
GATCGCTTCTTTCGTAGGACAGGGTTGTGGCTGCTCGTTGGCCCCTGTCGGCAGACAAGGGGGTGTACGCTCGACCGAGAAGGAGACATACAACAAGTTCCCATTTTCCCGACCACTATAAAGACTGAGTTCATCGTCCGCCGTGAACACGGCCCGTGGCTGAGAGAGTTCCTGAAAGTTAAAGGAGTAGTAATGTCCCCAGTCTTTTCGATCCGAGTACAACACCTCGCCGAGATGAGGCTCTTCAGTTGAAGCAGGAGAGCGAAAAAATAAGACTGACGACGGATCACTTCCCATGAAGCCGAGATAGAGAACGCCCGCTTGCGGGAGTCCAACTTGTACCGGGGGATCAGGTGTGGGTGTAAGTGCAGGCGTGATCGTTAATTGCGCCTGAGCGAGAGCCGGAATAGCAGACTCAGTGGCCACTGTCGTAGCGACCTGCGATACCTTTATCGTGGGCGAAGGAGCAGGAACTCGAGAGTCGCGCGTGCGTTCCACACCGACCTCCAACGTTTTGCAAGCGGAGAACAACAGAACCGCACACAGCAGAGTGATGAGATGCTTGAGAAAAAACATGGCTCTTTCCTTCTTGAGAAATTTTAGGGGACAACAAACTGCCACTGTCCCGGCGGCATCTCACCCGCCCAGAGGCGAAGGATGCGCCCTTCGATGTTGCGCAAATAGATGGGCCGATTGACCGTCCCCAGGCGTGAGCAGCAGTGAACCCAGCCGCCTTGTAATTGCGCCTCAAAGCCTTGCTCGGCCGCCAACGCCCAGCCTAAACGCGAACGGACAGCCTCAGCGCCGCTCCACACTTTGCCGAAGCCGCGCACCGGGGCATAACGTCCTGACGGGGGTGTGAGGCCGGGAACCGTTTCTGCCTGACCGGCGACCCAGGTATCTTCAAAGGTTTGATACTTGCCATCGTTGAAGAACACATAGATCCGATCGTCATGTTGCAGCCAGATCATGCGTCCGTTTTCAAAGACTTGCTCGGCCGCGGTTGAAGCGCTGGGCGCACTCTCAGGGCAACTCCACTCCGTGCGATCTTCAACCGGCAACGGGTTGAAAAAATAGGTGTAGGGACAACGGATGGCAACGCTGATGGTTTGTGTAACCACACGTGAGCCGTGCGGCGCAGCTAATTCGTAGACATGCCATAACCGTTCCCGCTCAAGGATCGTCTGTGTCAGCGCGCCACTGACCGGCAAGCCGAGGGTATCGTAAGCCGGCAGCGTGTCAGGCGTATATTGATAAATATCGATCGAGTCGGCATTGGCTACAGACCAGCGCAGTGTGACTGTCTCACCAGGATTGACTTCGCGCGGTTCGATCGAGAAGCTGATGATCGTCGGCGGATCAGGCGCAGCCGTCGGCAGCGCCGTTGCGGTGGGCATCGGCTCGATCGGTTGAGTCGGTCTGATCACGATCGGCTTGGCCGTGGCCGGCGGTGCCAGGGTCGCCGTCGAAGTCGGCGGCACGAGCGCAGTCGGCGTCGCCGCAGACGCTGAAGTCGCCGTCACGGTCGGTGTTGTCGTGGCGCGCAGCGGGAGCGCCACTGTTGCGGTAGGCGTCTGCACGAAACCAATCTCGAACGTGCGGCAACCCGAAAGCAAGATAATCAGGAGAATCAGCTTCAAGCATCGCATAAGGCTTCCTCATATGCCGTGCAAATGCGCCGCATCTGCACGGCTATTGACCTAGCCGTGCTAGAACTGGGTGAACTCCCAACGGCCAGCCGAAGTGGAATTGGGCCATAGATGGACCACCCGATTATCGAACTCACGCAGGTAAAGGGCATTGCTGCCGGGGCTGCAACACGCCCAACTACGTTGCAGCTGCGCTTGATAACCCTGCTCGGGACTCATGGCCCAGCCTAGTCGTGAACGGATGTAAGGATCGGAACCCCAGACGCGGCCGAAGCCGCGCACCGGTTTATAACGACCCGACGGCGGCGCGATCCCCGGATCGACATCGGGTTGACCTTCAGTCCAGGTGTCGGCGTAAGTATAAAGTCCACCATCATTCAGCAGCACATAGATCACTTTCTCAGGGCCAAGCCAGATCATCCGTCCGCCTTCAAAGTATTCTTCAGCCGCGCTCGAAGTGCCGGCGGGGCCTTCAGGACAATCCCAGCGGTACGTATCGGCAGTCGGTGAGAAGAAATAGGTATGGGGGCAACGAATGTAGACCGTAACCGAGTCAGAGGTGTTGTCACCGGCAGCATTGTAAGCATTCAGGACAAACGTGTGATATAGCCGTTCTTGATCCGTAATCGGCAGCACGATCGAGCCGTCAGGCCCAACACTGACCTCACTATAATTCACATTGTTCGCGCCATACTGTTGGATCACCGCGCGTGTGACACTCTCTGTATCCCAACGCAGTGTCACATTTTCACCGGGATTCACTTCGCCTTGATCGGAAGTGAACCACAGCACCTGCGGCCAGATGAGGGTAGCCGTAGGCGCGGCCCGTCGAGCGACAGCGCGTGTCGCTGTCGCGGTGGGCGTGGCGGTCGGCGTCGTGGTCGACGTGGGTGTGGCCGAGGGCAGTGGTGTGGCGGTTGGCAAATTCTCGATCGTCGCCGGGATCCCGGCCACCTGTGTCGCTAATTGATCATTCTGTGTTTGCAGCTCAGCCACAGTGGTCTGCATCACATCGGGCGTGGGTGTCTGCGTTTCGCGCGACGGGACGCTGCTGCAGCCCGACAAGATTAACCAACTCAACCCCAGCGCAAAAAGGACGAAGCGTTTCATGATTGGCCTCCAGCATGTTGAAGTTTCTCAACTCTGATGATAGAGGCCGCTTGTGATAGGGCAATGACGCGGGCGTCACTGTTTGGTCACAGGGTGTTACGAGTTGGTAACAGCGAGGCAGAAACCGGGTTTCTACGAGCAGTCGACCAACACATCATGAATGAAGAAATCCGGTTTCTCCATTTATCCCACCGGCAATCTCAGCGTAATCACCGTGCCGTGATTGACCAGGCTGCGCATGATGATGTGCCCGCGATGCTGATCGATGATGGCGCGTACCAGCGCCAGGCCCAGGCCGCTGCCCGGCACGCCGCGCGCCCGCTCGCCGCGATAGAGCTCTTCCCACACGTGCGGCAGCTCCGCTTCGGGGATGCCCGGCCCCGTGTCGGCCACTTCGATCACCACCGACGATCCATCTTCGGAGGCGCGCACTTCGATCGTGTCGCCAGGGCGCGTGAACTTCAAGGCATTATCGATGAGGTTGTGCAGCGCCAGCAGCAGCAAATCCCGGTCGCCCTGCACCGGCGGCAGCGGCCACGGCGCTTGGGGCAACGTTAACGTGAGGCGGCGCGTATCGGCCTCGGACTTTTCTTGCGTCAGCGCCACAACTTGCTGCAGCACCTCCGCCAGATTGACCGGCGACATCTCCAGCGTGCGTGTTTCCAGTTCGGCCAGCTTGCGCAGATCGGCGGTGAGACGGCTGATCCGCAATACCTGCGCCTCGACGCTGCGCAACGCTTCACGACGGGGTTGAGTTTGATCGGCTGCGGTCACATTCGCCAGCCCGGCACGAATGGCTGTCAACGGATTTTTCAATTCATGATCGAGCCGCCGCACGAAGCGCCGGCGATCTTCCGCCGCCCACCAGCGCGCCTCGCGTGCGACATTTT
>JAUQXC010000301.1 GCA_030834825.1 Thermoflexales bacterium | reverse complement strand
TCGCCATTGCCCGCCCCTTCATGGAAGATATTTACCAATGCGTTGAACAATCGGGGTACCTCGTGCTCCTGCTGGATGCGACCGGTTGCATTCTCGATGCGCTGGGCGACTCCCACGTTTCCGAGCAGCTCGCAAACCTTGGCCTCCTGCCTGGGGTGTATTGGGGCGAAGAACAGGCCGGCAGCAATGCCTTTGGGCTGGCCTTACTGGAGCGCAGCGCTGTTCAAGTGGTGGGAGCCGAGCATCTCTTTTTGCGCTTTCACGCGTTGACTGCCGCGGCCGCGCCGATCTTTAATGCGCAGGGTCATCCGATCGGGGTGATCGGGATGGCAGGCCTGGTGCGCAGTAGCGATGTGCACACGCTGGCGATCGTCCACTCGGCGGCGCGCGCCATCGAAAGCCAGAGGCAGAATGAGCAGCTCTTCAAAGACCTGAACTTGCAACGTACACAGTTGACGACCATCCTGGAAGCCATCAGTGACGGCCTGGTCGTCTGTGATGTGGGTGGGATCATCACTCATCTTAATTCCGAGGCGGCGCAGCTGCTGAACATCAAGCCTGAAACGGTGGTCGGCCGCCCGCTGAGCGAGTACGTCGATTTGCCTGAGCTCGTGCAACAGGCCCGTCGCACCCAACAGGCCCTGACTGATGTCGAGGTCACCTTTCAGGTCAAGGGGTTGCAGGTGGGCTGTCTGGTCAGCCTGTATGCCATCGGCCATGAGGACAATCAAGAGGCTCAGGGATTCATCCTGACGCTGCGCCGCATCGAGCAGGTCCACCGCCTGGTGCAGCGCATGGTGGGCGCCCGATCGCCCATCTTCACGTTGAACGATTTTGTTGGCGAGTCGACGCTGGCTAATCAAGTACGGCGTCAAGCGCAAACGGCGGCGCGCAGCCGATCGCCGGTGTTGATTCAGGGCGAGGCGGGGACCGGTAAAGGTGTGGTGGCGCGGGCCATCCACAATGAAAGCGCCCGGGCCGATGGACCGTTCGTGAGCGTCAATTGTCGTGCCCTGCCGCGCGACCTGGTGGTTGGCGAGTTCTTGGGTTTTGAGGCGGGTGTGCTGCGCGGCCCGCAAGGGCAACCCAGCAAATTCGAACTGGCGCACGGTGGTACGCTCCACCTGGAGGAAGCCGACGCACTGCCGTTGGAAATGCAGGGTGCGTTGCTGCGCGTCATCGATACCGGCGAAGTCATGCGCCTGGGCGGATCACACGTGATTCCAGTTGACGTGCGTTTCATCGTCTCGGCCACGAGCGATCTGGAGCGCCACGTCATCAACGGGGAGTTCCGGGCCGATTTGTTTTACGCGCTCAGTCGCATCTCGCTGCGCTTGCCCGCCCTGCGCGATCGGATGGCCGACCTGCCGCTGATTGTGAATGCCACCCTCGATCGCTTGCGGCGGCAGTCGGGACGGCGGGTGGAGGTTTCGGCAGAAACGCTGCAAATGATGCGGCGCTATCGCTGGCCGGGCAATGTGCGTGAATTGGAAAATGCCCTGGAGCGTGCCGCCGTGCTGGCCGATTCAGGCACCATTGAAGTGCGACATCTGCCGGAGTCGATCAAGGGTCGGGGCTGGCCGGGCGAGCCGATCGAGTACGTGCCCGCTATGCACGAAGCCGAATATGAGGCCATCCTGCGGGCCGCTTCGGCCTGTCAGGGGAACCTCACCAAGATGGCCGAAATGTTGGGGATTGGCCGTACCACCCTGTGGCGCAAGATCAAGGCCAGCAATATCCGCGTCGAGGATTTTCGGCGGCCGGTGGGGACACGCAAGTGATCGCGTCATCCTCCCGGAGGTTGCAAACCTCCGGGAGGATACATGTCAACGTTATTTTGTCCGTGCACTTCGTAACAAACCCAGGCTGCCCCTTGCCGATGAGGTAAATCCCTTTCTGCTGCGCCATTTCATTTTGAAACAGCATTTTCTTAACACCATCCCACTGTGAAACAATTCTAACCAAATAAGTTGACAGGCCACCTCAAGCCATGATATACCCATAGACGTTGTGCCTGTGCACACACTGGCAGGCTGTGTAAGCTGTCAACCGCCACGATGCGAGGATAGCGAATGCAGCAGATCTCAACCGCAGGGCAGTGGTGTCCGATGTTGGGATGGGCGCAGGGCCGCCAGGGCAGGGTGGCTCACGGGTATTGGGGCTGACAACGTAAAGCGCTGTCGCAAAGCTACTTGGCTTTGCCGGCGCTTTTTTGTTGTGCCTGAGGCTTGTTTTTAAGTCGGCGCCAGAACCGAGAAAATAAGCAAGAAAGGAGGCCGGTAGCGCAGGACCACCTAGATCGATCGCACCCCGCTGGCTGTATCGACCCGAAGATTCACACGTGAATCAACACCCTTCTCAAACACTTTTTGGAGGAAAACAACATGGACGTCGGAACAATCTTGATTTCGGAGATCATTGGCACGATGCTGCTGATCCTGTTGGGCGATGGTGTGGTGGCCAATGTGCTGCTGGGCAAAACCAAAGGCAATAACAGCGGCTGGATCGTCATTACGTGGGCCTGGGGTTTGGCGGTATTCGTGGGTGCCTACTCGTCTGTTGCATTGGGCGGCGGTGCACACTTGAACCCGGCGGTGACGGTGGGTCTCTTGGTCGCCGGGGTAGTTCCAGCGGGCGATGCGATCTGGTACATTGTCGGCGCGATGTTGGGCGCCATGCTGGGCGCGTTCCTGGTCTGGCTGCACTACTATCCCCATTGGGCCGAAACCGCCGATCCCGGCTTGAAACTGGCCGTATTCAGCACCGGCCCGGCCATTCGCAACACGGTGATGAACTTCATCTCGGAAGTGATCGGCACCTTTGTGCTGATGTTCGGTATCCTGGCGGCCAGCGCGGCAACCCCCCTGCCTGGCCCGTTCGCAGTGGGTTTGCTGGTGGTCGTCATCGGTTTGGCTCTGGGCGGCACTACGGGCTATGCCATTAACCCGGCCCGCGACCTCGGCCCGCGCATCATGCACGCCATTCTGCCGATCCCCGGCAAGGGCAGCAGCGATTGGGGCTATTCGTGGATCCCTGTGGTTGGCCCGATCGTCGGTGCGGCGATTGCTGGATTGCTGTGGGGCGCGCTGCCGAAGTAGTTTAATCTAAACAACGAAGTGTTTGTGGTTGGGTGTGACGGTTAGAGGTTAGACGACCGGTACAAACGGCAACGTTCTAACCTCTAACGATGCAGCACCCGACTGATCGGCAATAAGGAGACTCACCATGAAGAAACTGATTAATAAGCCGGAAGATGTCGTCATTGAAGAGCTCAAGGGCATAGAATACGCCCATTCCGATCTGGTCAAAGTCCACTATGACCCCAACTTTATCTATCGGGCGGATGCGCCGATAAAGGATAAAGTGGCCATCGTGTCCGGTGGCGGATCGGGACATGAGCCGATGCACGGCGGGTTTGTGGGCCTGGGCATGCTGGATGCCGCCTGCCCTGGTGCGGTGTTCACCAGCCCCACACCCGACCAGATGCTGGAAGCGACTAAGCAGGTCAATGGCGGCAAAGGTGTGCTGCACATCGTTAAGAACTACACCGGCGACATCATGAACTTCGAGATGGCCGCCGATCTGGCGCGCGCTGAAGGGATTGAAGTAGAAGCGGTGGTCACTAACGACGATGTGGCCGTGCAGGACAGCCTGTATACGGCGGGCCGTCGGGGCGTGGGCATCACTGTCATTGCCGAGAAGATCTGCGGCGCCGCAGCGGAACAAAAGCGCTCGTTGAAGGAAGTGGCCGATGTTTGCCGCAAGGTCAACGGCTGGGGCCGCAGTATGGGGATGGCGCTCACCTCGTGCACCGTGCCACACGCCGGCAAGCCTACCTTCGATCTGCCGGAAGACGAAATGGAGATCGGCATTGGTATTCACGGCGAGCCGGGCCGCACGCGCATGAAGTTGAAGAGCGCCGACGAGGTCACGGCGCTGCTGATGGAGCCGGTCATCAACGATCTGCCGTATAAAGCTGGCGACAATGTGTTGCTGTTCGTCAATAGTATGGGTGGAACGCCGCTGGTAGAACTGTATATTATCTATCGCAAGGCGTATGAGCTAGCGACCAAGGCCGGCCTCAAGGTGGCGCGCAATCTGATCGGGCCGTACATCACCTCCCTGGAGATGGCAGGTTGCTCAATCACGCTGCTGAAGCTGGACGACGATTTGACGAAGTTGTGGGACGCACCGGTGAAGACACCGGGCCTGCGCTGGGGAGTATAAAATCATGACGATCACGCGTGACGATGTTCTCAACTGGCTGAACGAGTGTGGCCGCGTCATCACGGAAAACAAAGACTATTTGACGCAGCTCGACTCGGCCATCGGCGATGCCGATCACGGCGCCAACATGGACCGCGGCTTCAAAGCAGCGCTGGCCAAACTGCCCAGTGTCGCCGATAAGGACATCGGCACGCTGTTCAAATCGGTCGGCATGACGCTGGTCCAGACGGTGGGCGGCGCGGGTGGTCCGCTCTATGGCACGTTCTTCATGCAGGCTGGCACAGCTGCCGCCAACAAAATGGAGCTGACCGTGGGCGACTGGGCGGCGGCGTTGGAAGCCGCACTGAATGGCGTGGTGGCGCGTGGTAAAGCCCAGCCAGGCGACAAAACCATGGTGGATGCTTTGACGCCGGCGCTAAGCGCTTTGAAGCAAGCGGTAGTCGACGGAGCTGATCAAAATGAGTCCCTGCGTCGATCCGCCTCGGCGGCTGAGCAGGGTATGAAGGATACGATTCCCCTGGTGGCCAAAAAGGGACGCGCCTCTTATCTGGGCGAGCGCAGTGCCGGCCATCAAGACCCGGGTGCCACGTCGTCGTTTTTGCTATTGAAAGCGGCGACGGACACATGGACGAAGTAAGGGTGACGAGTGAAGGCCGGCCACACAGTGCTTCTTAACTTGTCACGGATTCTGAAGAGGAGGAATTCGCATGGCTAAATATGTTGGCGCAATCGATCAGGGCACGACCAGCACCCGTTTCATGGTCTTCGATCACGCGGGCAAGGTCGTCGCGGTCGATCAAAAAGAACACGAGCAGATTTACCCCAAGCCCGGCTGGGTGGAGCACAACCCGATCGAGATTTGGGATCGCACTAAGGATGTGATCGCAGGCGCACTGGCGAAGGCTAATCTCACCGCTGATGATCTGGCTGCGGTGGGGGTGACCAATCAACGCGAGACCACCGTGGTGTGGGACAAAAACACCGGCGAGCCGGTCTATAACGCCATCGTGTGGCAGGATACTCGCACGGATGTCATCTGCAACAAACTCGCCAAAGACGGCGGGCAGAATCGCTTCCGCCGCAAAGTCGGTCTGCCGCTGGCGACCTACTTCTCCGGCCCGAAGATTAAGTGGATTCTGGATAACGTCTCTGAAGCGAAAGCCAAAGCCAAGAAGGGCGAGCTGCTCTTTGGCAATATTGATACATGGGTGATCTGGAATCTGACGGGCGGTGTGAATGGCGGCGTGCACGTGACCGATGTGTCCAATGCCTCCCGCACGATGTTGATGAACCTCAACACCCTCGACTGGGATCCGGAAATCCTCAAGATCATGGGCGTGCCGCGCAACATGCTGCCCAAGATCGTGCCGTCGAGCGCCGTCTACGGTGAAGCGGTTGGCTCGTTGAAAGGTGTACCTGTGGCCGGCGACCTGGGTGACCAGCAGGCGGCGCTGTTTGGGCAGACCTGCTTTAGCCCCGGCGAAGCCAAGAACACCTATGGCACGGGCTGCTTCATGCTGTTGAACACCGGCACCAAGCCCGTGCAGTCGAAGAACGGCCTGTTGACCACGCTCGGTTACAAGATCGGTGATCATCCGGCCGTCTACTGCCTGGAAGGTTCGATCGCGATCACCGGCGCGCTGGTGCAGTGGCTGCGCGACAACCTCGGCTTGATCGCCAAGTCGGCTGATGTGGAAGCGCTGGCGAACACGGTGGAGGACAACGGCGGCATCTACTTCGTGCCAGCCTTCTCCGGCTTGTTTGCGCCTTACTGGAAGAGCGACGCACGCGGCGCGATCGTGGGCATGACGCGCTACGTGAACAAGGGGCACATCGCCCGCGCGGCGCTGGAAGCGACGGCATTCCAGACGCGCGAAGTGCTGGATGCGATGAATGCCGACTCTGGCGTGAAGTTGAAGGCCCTGAAGGTTGACGGCGGCATGGTCTTCAACGATACGCTGATGCAGTTCCAGTCCGATGTGCTGGGCGTGCCCGTTATCCGCCCAACCGTGGCCGAGACGACGGCGCTGGGTGCGGCCTATGCGGCCGGCCTGGCGGTGGGTTACTGGAAGGCCGTGGAAGACCTGCGCGCCAACTGGGGCAAGGATCACGAGTGGACGCCCAAGATGGCGGCCAAGCAGCGCGACGCCTTGTATAAGAGCTGGAAGAAGGCCGTGACGCGCACGTTCAAGTGGGTTGAATAACTGAGCTGGAAAAACCTCGCAGGTTTCCACAGACCTGCGAGGTTCAGACTCACTCACAACACCGGCGGCTAGCTCAGACCGATCGATGTTGTGCCCAAACTCGCACCTCTAAACTCTCACCTCAGGAGGAAGTTGCATGGCTAAGTACGTAGGTGCAATCGATCAAGGAACCACCAGCACGCGCTTCATGATCTTCGATCACGCGGGCAAGGTCATCGGCGTCGATCAGAAAGAACACGAGCAGATTTACCCCAAGCCCGGCTGGGTCGAGCACAATCCCATGGAGATTTGGCAGCGCACCCAGGATGTGATCGAGGGCGCGCTGAAGAAATTCAAAATTGATCCCAAAGAGATCGCGGCAGTCGGCATTACCAATCAGCGCGAGACGACCGTGGTCTGGGAGAAAGCTACGGGTAAGCCCGTTTACAATGCGATCGTGTGGCAGGATACTCGCACGGATACGATCTGCAACGATCTGGCCAAGGACGGTGGCCAGGATCGCTTCCGCATCAAGGTCGGGTTGCCGCTGGCGACCTACTTCTCCGGCCCCAAGATCAAGTGGATTCTGGACAACGTGCCCGGTGTGCGCGAGAAGGCCGAGAAGGGCGATGTGCTCTTTGGCAACATCGACACCTGGGTGATCTGGAATCTGACGGGCGGTGTGAATGGCGGCGTGCATGTGACCGATGTGTCCAATGCGTCGCGCACGATGTTGATGAACCTCGAGACGCTGGACTGGGACCCGGATATGCTCAAGGTCATGGGCATCCCACGCGCCATGTTGCCCGCCGTTAAACCTTCGGCAGCCGTTTATGGTAATGCCAAGGGCGCTCTCGAAGGCATCCCGGTCGCGGGCGACCTGGGCGATCAGCAGGCGGCGTTGTTCGGGCAGACCTGCTTCAGCCCCGGCGAAGCCAAGAACACTTATGGAACCGGCTGCTTCATGCTGTTGAACACCGGCACCAAGCCCGTGCAGTCGAAGAATGGTTTATTGACCACGCTCGGTTACAAGATCGGCGATCAGGCGGCCGTCTATTGTCTGGAAGGCTCGATCGCAATCACCGGCGCGCTGGTGCAGTGGCTGCGCGACAACTTGAAGTTCTTCGACTTCTCGAAGCACGTTGAAGAATATGCCATGGCGGTTGAGGATAGCGGCGGCATCTATTTTGTGCCGGCCTTCTCCGGTTTGTTTGCGCCGTACTGGAAGAGTAATGCGCGTGGCGCCATCGTCGGCCTGACGCGCTATATCACCAAGAATCATATCGCCCGCGCGGCGCTGGAGGCAACGGCCTATCAGACCCGCGAAGTCCTCGACGCGATGAACAAGGATTCGGGCGTGGCGCTGACGGCGCTCAAGGTTGATGGCGGCATGGTATTCAACAACACGCTGATGCAGTTCCAGGCCGATGTGCTGGGCGTGCCTGTCATTCGCCCGACCGTCGCCGAGACCACGGCCCTGGGTGCGGCCTATGCGGCCGGCCTGGCGGTTGGTTTCTGGAAGGCCGTGGAAGACCTGCGCGCCAACTGGGGCAAGGATCACGAATGGCAGCCGGCGATGGACGCCGAACATCGTGAGAAGATCTACACGGGTTGGAAGAAAGCGGTGACCCGCACCTTCGATTGGGTGGAATAAGCCTCGTTGGGGGTGGAACGCCGATCGACCCCCTGCGCATGCGCGCGTACTCGATCGGTGTTCCACCTTTTGCACAGCACTCATTTGATCGGGCAGGCTCTAGCGTCGCACACTTTGTCGTTCAAGGAGTACCTCATGTCGCAGAAGTATCATGTCATCGTCATCGGCGCCGGATCGACCGGCACCGCCACCGCGCACGATCTGGCGTTGCGTGGCCTGCAGCTCACGGTGATTGAGCGCGGTGAGATCGCGTCGGGCACGACAGGCCGCAATCACTGTCTGCTGCACAGCGGGGGCCGTTATGCCGTGACCGATCATGAAGGCGCGGTGGAGTGCATTGACGAAAACCTGACCCTGCGCCAGATCATGCGCGATGGGCTGGAACTCAATGATGGCCTGTTCGTGGCCGTCGACGAATCTGATCTGGCCTTCAAGGATACCTTTTTGGAGGGTTGTGCGAGCTGCGGCATTCCCGCGCGTGATATTCCCGTGAAACGTGCGCTGGAAATTGAGCCTTACTTGAATCCGAAAATTCTCGGGGCAGTGCAAGTCCCCGATGGTGTTTTTGATCCTTATCGGTTCTGCCTGTCGTTCCTGGCGACGGCCAAAAAGAACGGCGCGACCGTTTTACCTTATCATGAAGTGGTCGGGCTGCTGATGTCCGGTCAAGCTGTCTCTGGCGTGAAGGTACTGGATCACCGTACGGGCAAGCAGTATGAAATTGGCGCCGATCTCGTGGTGAATGCCACCGGCCCGTGGGCGGGCAAGATCGCGGCCTTCGCCAACGTCGATGTGCCGGTGCTGCCCACGGCGGGCGTGATGGTCTCCATCTCGAAGCGCTTGAATCAGATGGTCGTCAATCGCTTGAATAAGCCCCACGATGGCGATATTGTGGTGCCGCAGCGCATGACGTCCATCATTGGCACTACGTCGTGGAAGGTGGACGATATGGATGCCATCCACATTCCGCAGGAGCATGTCGATAAGATGATCGAGTTTGGCGAGAAAATGATCCCGGCGCTGCGCGATAATCCGATTCGTGGCGTGATGGCGGTGGCGCGCCCGCTAATCGGCAAGAAGAGCGCCGACGAGCGCGAAGTGAGCCGCACCTTCGCCGGATTCGATCATGCCCACGACGGTGTGGAAAACTTTGTCACCATTTCCGGCGGCAAGACCACCACCGCGCGCGGCATGGCTGAGAAGATCTCGGACATTGTCTGCGCTAAACTGGGTGTCAGCGCACCCTGCCGCACGCGCGAGGTGGTGCTGGAGTCGTATCGGAGCTATTACAACAACTGAGTAATGCGTACTGCGTAAACTGCGAGGTCGTTACGCATTACGCAGTAGGGATTTCCCTATGAAACTCAACCTCAAGATTTATCGCTATAAGCCGGGCAGCGAACCGCACTACGATACGTTTCCGGTGGACGTGCCAGAGACCGCCAACGTGCTGGATGCGATCGAGCGGGCCTGGGACGATCTCGATCGAACCATCATGTTCCGCCATGCCTGCCATCATGCTTCGTGTGGATCGTGCGGCCTGCTGGTAAACGATCAAGAGAAGCTGCCGTGCGTGACGCCCGTGAAAGACTACGGCGAAGGCGCGACACTGAAGATCGATCCCATGCGCAACATGCCCGTCATCACCGACCTCGCCGTGGACGCCAGCCCCATCTATCAACGCATGGCGTTGATTGGCCTACCCATCATCCGCGATGCGGAAACATTGCGCGCCGATGGGAAAGAACCGCTGCCTGAAGGACTGGAGGCGTTCCGGCGGTTTGAGAATTGCCTGGAATGCGGCCTCTGCCTTTCAGCCTGCCCGGTCATGGCCACCGATCCGCAATTCCTGGGGCCGCTGACGTTGGCCGCGGCCGAGCGCTTGCTGGCCGAACCCCGCGGCGTAGACATTGAACGCATTTATCGACTGGTCGACGACGAACACGGCGTCTGGCGGTGTCACTCGTCGTTTGAGTGCACCGAAGCATGCCCGTATGAAGTCTATCCGGGTGAAGCCATTATGCGGCTGAAGCGCAAAGTTGGCCTGCGGAAGATCAAGCAATTCTTTGGCGGCGCGTAACGGAGGTTCTACGTCGATGGAAGTCAAACCTAAACCCGTGCAACGCAAACCGTTGGAATGGTTCAATCTTAAGGGGAAGCGGGTGGGCTTTTGGGCCTACGTGGTGATGCGGCTCAGCGCCGTCGGGTTGGTGTTGTATCTCTTCTTGCATCTCGTCATTCTCAGCCAGCTGGCCGTAGGCCCGGCGGCGTGGGACAATTTTGTAGCGCTGGCCAAATCGCCGGCCGTCCTGTTGCTGGACGTGGTCTTGATCATCGGCATCCTGGCGCACGGCCTAAACGGCATTCGTTTGACCTTGATCGGCTTTGGCCTGGGCGTGCCGCGTCAAAAGCTGATGCTGTGGATCGGGTTGATCTTGACGCTTGTGTTTGGGGTGTTGAGCGCCTTGGCAATTTTTGCAGAGACGAAGTAGCGCCAGATAGTGAACGTCATTGCGAGCCTCGCCGAGGCGAAGCAATCTCTGTGATCAAATAGATTGCTTCGCCGCTGGAAGCGCTCACCTGCCCAGCGTTGTTGGCGGGGTCGCAATGACGGCGATGGGATAGTGAGGGACTATGGTCGAGAAACAATTAACCCGCGAACGAACCAGCAGCTGGTCGTGGATTTTGCAGGCGTTTACCGGTGCGCTGCTGCTGGTGTTACTGGGCCTGCACATGGTGGTGCAGCACTTTGTGGTGGAAGGCGGCCTGCGCGACTACCAGCAGGTGGTGGAGTACCTCTCTAATCCGTTTGTGTTTCTGCTGGAAGTGATGTTTCTGATCATTGTGACGTGGCACGCGCTGCTGGGTGTGCGCGCCATCCTCTTCGATCTGGGCTTGCAGCCGGCGACCGAGCGCAAAGTCACCGCCATTTTATCGATCGTCGGGGTGATCACGATCGCGTACGGGATCTGGTTGAGCGCGACAATTGTAGCGCAGGGTGCGTAGACGTGCTGATCCACGATTGGGAAGCGGCCTTTGCGCCGTACGACGAAGAAACCTACCAGACTGTGTTGGCGCAAATCGCGCCGCACGATGTGGTGCTGGATATTGGCGCGGGCGATCTACGTCTGACCAAACGGGTCGCGGCTCTGGCGCGACGGGTGTATGCGCTCGAGCGCGATCCGGCGGTGCTGGCACGATCCGAGCGAGGTACTTGGCCCGCCAATCTGATCGTGATCTGTGCCGATGCTTTGACGACCTCCTTCCCCGCCGATGTGACAACGGCCATCCTGCTGATGCGTCACTGCACGCACGAACATTTTGCGCTGTATCGGCAGCGGTTGGGCGCGCTGCCCGGCTGCCGGCGGTTGATCACCAATGCGCGCTGGAAAATGGACGTCGAGGTGATCGCTCTCCGCTCGGGCGGGGTGTACGATCCCGATCGGGTGGGGTGGTACGCCTGCCGCTGCGGCTCGATCGGTTTCACGTCCGGTGATCCCGGGATCATCACTCCTCAAATGTTGGCGGAAGTCATTGATGTGGTCAGTTGTCCAAAGTGCGAAGCTTAGAACTGATATCTTACGCCCATGGTTAATCTAGTTATTGTTTCTCACAGTCCAGCCTTGGCTTCCGGTGTGGTCGAACTGGCCAGAGCCATGACCCGGCAGCAACCGATCGCGATTACGATGGCGGCCGGCACCGGCGACGCGCGTCATCCGCTGGGCACGAATGCGGAAGAAATCCGGCGCGCCATCGAAGCGGCCTATAGCCCGGACGGCGTGTTGGTGCTGATGGATCTGGGCAGCGCCATCATGAGCGCTGAAATGGCGCTGGATTTTCTGCCGCCCCAGATGCGCGCTCATGTGCGCTTGATTGCGGCCCCGGTGGTCGAAGGCGCGATTGCGGCGGCCGTACAAGCCAGCCTGGGCGGTTCGCTTGACGAAGTGGCGACCGAAGCCATGGGTGCACTGGCCGCCAAGCTCGATCATCTTAGTCACTTCCAACCGCAGCCGCCGCTGAAGACCAAGGTGACCCATCCGTTAAGCGGAGCGCAAGACGTCATCGTCACGATCGAAAACCGCTTGGGCCTGCATGCCCGGCCTGCTGCGCAGTTCGTCCAGACAGCGGCACGCTTCAAGTCGGACATCTTCATCGCGCGGGTGAGCAACGATGCCCGGCACGCGAATGCCAAGAGCATCAATGCCGTGGCTTCCTTTGGGGCGCGGCAGGGCGAAGCGATTCGTATCACGGCCGTTGGCGCGGATGCGAATGAAGCGCTGCAGGCTTTGCAGGAACTCATCGCGTCAAAGTTCGGCGAGAATGGCGAGGTCGTTGCCGCGCCCGTGGCGCCAGGGCCTGAAGCGGCCGATACGATTGAAACGGGTGCCTTGATTGGCGTGGTCGCTTCACCCGGATATGCCATCGGCCCGGCGGTACTGCTGCACTTCGCGGAACCCAGCGTCGAACGCAAGCCGATCGAGAACGCGGCGAAGGAATGGGCGCGTTTGCAGACGGCCCTGGACGCTGTGCGCGCGTCTACCGAGAGTCTGCGCGATCAAATTGCCCGCTCGGCCAACAAATATGACGCGGCCATCTTCGACGCACACTTGCTGTTTTTGAACGATCCAGAATTTCTGGACGGCGTGCAGCACACGATCGAGACTCAGCACGTCAACGCCGAATGGGCGTGGCGTACCGCCATCGATACATCCGCGCAGTCATTCGAAGCGATTGACGACGAGTATCTGCGGGCGCGGGCGGCGGATATCAAGGATATTGGCCGGCAGGTCCTGGTGCAGTTGACGGGGCAGGCCGCACAGGCTGACCTGCCACACGCGGGTGTTCTGATCGCGATCGATCTGGCGCCGTCCGACACGGCCCGACTTGATCGTTCAAAGGTGTTGGGCATCTGTACCGAGCGCGGCGGGCCGACCTCGCACAGCGCGATCCTGGCGCGCACGCTGGGCATTCCGGCAGTAGTGGGCCTCGGCCCGACGATC
>JAUQXC010000300.1 GCA_030834825.1 Thermoflexales bacterium | reverse complement strand
GGTCCAGGTGGATACTTCTTGTTTATTGGAGCACCCCCCTCTGACTATAATGTCGCCGCGGTGGTTGGCGAATTTCAGTCGGGTACGGTGCTTGACTCCAGCGGCCCATGGCATCTTTATTGTGCTTTTGCTTTTCACTCTGAGCCTTCTCGTCTTCACACGATTTATATCGGCCTACCTGATCAAAGGCAATCTTTTATCCGTGATTTTGGCAACGAGTGGTGGGGCGGCCTTAGCCCTTGTCCTCAATGAGGGATAAATCGTGAGGAACTGAGCGGCGTAGAAGTCGGTCAGCCTTCTCTCAATCCTCAAACGAGTGCGGACTACACCGCTTTGATCGCCAACCCGCCCAGCGAGATATTCGCCTCGATGGTCAACACCGGGACCTGACCTTTAATGGCCGCTTCGGTCCAGAAGGCTCCTTCTTTCTTGGTGAAACCGTCGCCGATGTTCAACCCGCCCATCACGATCTCTGCTCTGATCTTGGCTGCGGTGCTGGCCGGTACGCTGATTTCCACACCGGACATCCCGGTGGTCAGGCGCACATGGGCATCGTGGGTGAGCGTGCCCCCAAAGTCGAATTTGTAACCTGCCGCACCCCCGTCGATGGTCATCTCAGCAAAGTTCGCATTGGCGAGGTTGCGCATTTCCAGTGCAGTTGCTCCGGCTTCCAAGCGCAGCAAGTTCATCGGTTGCGGGTTGGGCGTGGAGAAGTTCAGGTCTACTTTACCCGCACCTTGTTTGATTGACAAGCGTGTCAGCGGCAGACCGCCCAAATCGAGCGTGTTGTCGCTCGCGCCCAGCTCGATGCCCAACATATAGGGCTGGGCCTTGCCCAGCGCCAGATCGATCTGCGGCGTGCTGGTGAACAGCCCCAACGGATTGAAGGCCTGATAGTTCTGCATGATCCGCGCCTCGCCGCCCTCTTGTTGAACGATGGGTGGCAGCGAGTTGCTGTGATCGATGTAGGTGCCAACGACCCAGGGCTCGGCTGCGCCGGGTGACACTTTCAATTTGCACGCGCCAACGGCGATGCGCAGGTTGCGATCGGCGACTTCGGGAAAGGGCAGGGTGATGTTGGTCGTGGTTTCAGTCGGCATGCTATGACTCCTTGATGGTAGGGTAGACTTGCCAAGTTTTTACAGAATTACCACGCATACGCCTCCGGCGCTTCGCCGCCGGGGCCGGGAAAGACGTTATCCAGTTCCTTCAGCTGCTCTTTAGTCAGGCGCAGCTTCAGAGCACGCAAGCTGCCATCGAGTTGTTCCAGGGTACGCGGGCCGATGATGGGGGCGGTGACGATGGGATTGTGAAGCAGCCAAGCCAGTGCCACATCGGCCGGAGTTTCTTCCCATTGACGACAGAGGGCCTCGTAGGCTTTGACTTTGGGCAGATGCGGCTTGGAGCGCTCCTGTAAATCCTTGTTGGCGCGCCGGCCTTCTTTTGCTTTTTGCAGCATGCCGGCCAGCATCCCACCGTCGAGCGGACTCCACGGGATCAAGCCAAGACCATACGCGCGGCAGGCCGGGATCACTTCTAGCTCGATCGATCGTTCGCGCAGATTATAGAGGCTCTGCTCAGAGACCAGACCGAGGAAGTTGCGCGCCAGCGCGATCTCTTGCGCCTGCGCGATGTGCCAACCGGCGAAGTTGCTGCTCCCCACGTAGATCACCTTGCCTTGCTGCACCAACACTTCCATGGCCTGCCAGACTTCCTCCCACGTCGTCTCGCGATCGATGTGATGCATCTGGTAGAGATCGATGTGATCGGTTTGCAGGCGGCGCAGGCTTTCTTCGCACGCGCGGCGGATGTGATAGGCTGAGAGGCGGCGTTCGTTGACGCCGTCGCCCATGCGCCCAAAGACCTTGGTAGCGATGACGACTTTCTCGCGCCGTCCGCCACCTTGCGCGAACCAGCGCCCGACGATTTGCTCGGTAACGCCTTCGCCCACTTTCCAACCGTAGACGTTAGCCGTGTCGAAGAAGTTGATCCCAAGCTCCAGCGCGCGATCCATGATGGCGTATGAATCTTCTTCGGTGGTATGCGGTCCGAAGTTCATCGTGCCCAGGCATAAACGGCTAACCTTCAGGCCAGCGCGGCCAAGTGAGGCATAATCCATGTCGATCTCCTTATCTGGTAGTTACACGAACAACGGCTCCATCGCCTGTTCAGTGAGCAGGGTTCGCATTTCTGTGTCGGACGGCTGCGTGGTGAAGCGGCTGGCGGCGTCAAGGATCTTGGGCAGCAGCTGAACATCGGCGGCGGTGTTGAGAAAAGCGTTGGGGTTGCCGAGTACCCAGTGCACTGCCTGATCGATATCGGCCTGATTCTCTAACGGGGCGTACCAGGTATTTCGCGTGTGAGGTTTGTCATGCCAGGGCGCGCGCGTAATACCTTTGATGGTCTGCACGGCGACGTTACGCTCACGACAGACTTGCAGCAGCGTGGCTACCTCGGCCGCGTACTGCGGATTCTGCAGCAGGATGTAGCTGTACGGCAGGAGCACGGAATCGAAGTCAAACCGATCGAGTGCGCGTCGGTGCAGTGCCGCGATGTTGAGGCCGTGCCCCGTGATG
>JAUQXC010000299.1 GCA_030834825.1 Thermoflexales bacterium | reverse complement strand
CGCGCTCAAGAACGAGTCTGTGCTCAACGCGGACTTGGTCACACCCAGCAGCACCGGCACCGCGGTCGCGCCGCGCTTGCCCTGCGCCACCAGCGCCTCGTTGATGTCTTGCAGCACCAGGCGATCGACCAGTTCACCCGGCAGCAATTCGGTGTCGCCGCTCGACACGATCTGCACGCGATTCATCATCTTGCGGATGATCACCTCGAAGTGCTTGTCGTTGATGTTCACGCCTTGTGAGCGGTATACGCGCTGCACTTCCGACATCAGGTACAACTGCGCCGCCTCGCGTCCCAAAATGCGCAGGATGCGGTGCGGATTCAGCGCGCCTTCACTCAACTGCAGGCCCGCCGGAATTTCCTGGCCGTCTTCCACCAACAAACGCACACCCACCGGCGCTTCGTACTCGCGCTCGTCGACCACTTCATAGACCACCGCCAGCGGCTTATTCTTGCGCATCTGCACCTTGCCGCCATGCTTCGCGATCATCTCCTGGTCGCCCCGGCTGGCGATCACCTGGCCTTCGGCCACTTCCTGCCCGGCTTCCACCTTCAACGACCAGTTGCCTGGCACATCGTACTCATCCTTCACCATTTGCGTCGACGTGACCTTCAAGACGCGCACGCCACTGTCGGTGCGGATGATGTGAACCGTCCCGTCGATGTCGCTCATCACCGCTTCGCCGCGCGGCTTCTTGCGCGCCTCAAACAGTTCTTCCACGCGCGGCAGACCATGCGTGATGTCGCCGCCCGCCGCCACACCACCGGTGTGGAACGTGCGCAGCGTCAGCTGCGTGCCCGGCTCGCCGATCGATTGGGCGGCAACCACGCCGACCGCCGATCCCAGCTCCACGATATGCCCACGGCCCAAATCACGACCGTAACACATCTGGCACATGCCATAGCGCATCTCGCACGTCATTGGCGAGCGCACAAAGACTTCCTCGATCCCGCTCTTGTCGATGGCCTCGGCGCGGTCTTCGTCGACGATATCATTGCGCTCGCCGATCTGTTCACCCGTCTTCGGATGATACACCGGAGCCGCCAAAGCCCGGCCGATCACCCGCACCCAGAAGGCCTGTCCGGCCACATCGTCCTTGCGCCGCACCCATAGGCCGCTCTCCGTGCCGCAGTCGACCGCGTTGATCATCATATCCTGAGCCACATCCACCAGGCGGCGCGTCAGATAACCGGCGTCCGCCGTGCGCAGCGCGGTGTCAGCCAGACCCTTGCGCGCGCCGTGTGTGGAGATAAAGTATTCCAGCGCCGTCAGGCCTTCGCGGAAGTTCGAACGGATGGGCAGCGGAATGATGCGGCCCGACGGATCGGCCATCAAACCGCGCATCCCGGCCAGCTGTGCGATGGGGCTGAAACCGCCCTTGGTCGCACCAGACATGGCCATGACGCTCAGATTGGCATGCGGCGCCAAATTCTTGCGCACGGCATCGGCCACCTGGCTGGTGGCCTGCTGCCACAACTCGATCATACGATTGTACTGCTCTTCTTCCGTGAGCAGACCGCGTCGGTACTGGCGCTCCACTTCATTGATCTTCGCCTCAGTGTCGGCCACGATCGTATACTTCGCTTCAGGCACGGTGATGTCCGACACGGCAATCGATGCACCCGAGCGGGTGGCGTACTTGAACCCAATATCCTTGATCTTGTCCACCAGCTCGGTCGTCTGTTCGTTGCCCAACCACTGATAGCAGTGCGCGACGAGATCGTTCAGCTTGCCCCGATCGAGCACCTCGTTCACGTAGCGGATTTCCGCCGGCAGGATCATATTGAAGATCGCGCGGCCCACCGTCGTCTCGACCAGACCACGGCGCGGCTTAAGGTCGGCAAAGCGCTCATTGCGCGCCTTGTAGATCGTATCGGTCAGCAGCTTGACCTTGGCATGGATGTCCACCTGCCCTAAAGAGTAGGCCAGATCGACTTCTTCCAAGCCGGAGTAAATGCGACCTTCACCCTTCATGCCATCTTCCGCCATGGTCAGGTAATACACGCCCAACACCATGTCCTTGGACGGGCCGACCATTGGCTCACCGGACGCGGGCTTAAGCAGGTTCTTGGTGGAGATCATCAACTCGCGGGCTTCCTTCACCGCTTGATCGGACAGCGGCACGTGCACCGCCATCTGGTCGCCGTCGAAGTCTGCATTGAACGCCGAACACACCAACGGGTGAATCTGAATCGCCTTGCCTTCCACCAGCACCGGTTCAAAGGCCTGAATGCCCAGCCGGTGCAGCGTGGGGGCGCGGTTCAACAGCACGGGCCGCTGCTTGATGACTTCTTCCAGCACTTCCCACACTTCCGGCCGCTCGCGCTCGATGATGCGCTTGGCGCCCTTGACGTTACTGGCGAAGTTGTACTGCACCAGCTTGCTGATGACGAACGGGCGGAACAGTTCCAGCGCCATGGTCTTGGGCAGACCGCATTGATGCAGCTTCAACTTCGGCCCGATCACGATCACGGAGCGGCCCGAATAGTCCACGCGCTTGCCCAGCAGGTTGCGGCGGAAACGGCCCTTCTTACCCTTGAGCATATCGCTCAACGACTTCAATTCGCGTCGGCCGCGGCGGCTCAGCGCCTTGCCGCGCTGGCTGTTATCGATCAGCGAATCGACCGCTTCCTGCAACATGCGCTTTTCGTTGCGCACGATCACATCGGGTGCGCCGAGTTCGAGCAGACGCTTCAAGCGATTGTTGCGGTTGATCACGCGCCGATAGAGATCGTTCAGATCCGACGTGGCGAAACGGCCACCATCAAGCTGCACCATCGGGCGCAGATCGGGTGGAATCACGGGCAGCAGGGTCAGGATCATCCACTCGGGACGATTGCTGCTCTTCTTCAGGCTCTCAACCACGCGCAGGCGCTTGATGGCCTTCTTGCGCTTCTGCTTGCTCTTGCTGGTCTTGACTTCGCGCCACAGTTCTTTCGACATCTGGGCCAGATCAAGTCGCTTCAAGATTTCCAGGAACGCTTCCGCGCCCATGTCCGCCTTGAAGACCTGGCCCCAGCGGCTCTTGAGGTCACGATAGCGCGGCTCAGTCAGGAAGATCAAGGTGCCCAGACCCTTCAATTCTTCCCGATCGTCATCCACCTTCTGCTTGTGCAGTTCGATGTCCTCGACGAGCTTCACTTCAATCTGAGCGATCTCATCCTTGGACGCGCCCTTCCAGTATTCAATTTCAGCTTCGAGTTTGGCGAGGCTCCGCTGGCGCTCTTCGGCGTTCTTGGCTTCGAGTTCGGCCAGCTTGGCCTTGACAGCCTTGTTTAAGCGCGTTTGATGCTCACGCCCGATCGTTTCTCCCGCCTCGGCGATCGTCACCTTGGCCGCCTCAAATGCGATGGCGGCGCGGATGTCCTTGCCCATACGCTCGTCGACACGCTCTTGCAGCTTCTGCGCTTCCTTCATAACGGCTTCCGTCGCGGAGTTGAGTTTCTCGTCGAGTTTGGCCGACTTCTCATCGCGCTGGGATTTGCGCTTATCCAGTTCGGACTCGACCTTTTCCTTGATCGCGCGAATCGCTTCCTTCGAACCGGTCTCGATCTTCTTACGCTCGCGATCGGCTTCTTCATCCAGGCGCTTCAACGCCTTCATGCGCGCTTCTTCGTCTACGTGCGTCACCACGTACTGCGCAAAATACAACACCCGATCGAGATTGCGGCGCGAGATGTCCAACAGCACACCCAGATAGGAAGGCACACGGCGGGTGTACCAGACATGCGCCACGGGCGCAGCCAATTCAATATGACCCATGCGCTCACGACGGACGGCGGCGCGGGTCACTTCCACACCGCACTTATCGCAAGTAATCCCGCGATAGCGCACGTTCTTGTATTTGCCGCAATAGCACTGCCAGTCCTTGGTCGGTCCGAAAATCGCCTCGCAGAACAGGCCATCCTTCTCTGGTCGCAAGCGGCGATAGTTGATCGTCTCCGGTTTCGTCACCTCACCATATGACCATGATCGAATTTGATCCGGCGAAGCCAAACTCACCCTTAGCGCACGAAAATCTTTTGCTTCCACTCAATGCCTCCTGTAATGCTTATCATTCCGCCCAGCGCGCCGCCGCTTCGCGGACACGGCGTGAGCGCCGCGAAGAATCCCGCCCATTTGTTCGGTCCGCTTCGCTTCGCCCAAAATGATCAAGTTGATGAAATCCGCTCGGAACGTCGGCCATCCCAAGCGCTAATGCCAATCAATGCAGTGCTAATTCCGGCTCCTAACAACAAAAGACCCACAGGCAAGCCAAAAGAAGCGCTGGAAGACCCGGTCTTGTGATCTTCAGCGCTCCCTGCCTGTGTTAGAGTTATGGTTTCATCTTTGAGGTAATTATATCGTTCGGAGATAATCTGTCAAGGCACGGAATTGCATACTAATTGCATGTCTATTGAGTGACCAGCCACTGCCGACTTATTTCAGGTGACAGGCAAACAGGATTAAGCTGGCCATTCCGCCAGCGCAATACGCTTTTGATCTACCTGCCCCTTAGGGCTACCGTGATCACGTTTACCAGGGTGAAAGACCACCTACGGTTTCCGCAATACCTCTGACAAATCTTTTGACTCCGACGACCACATTGCCAGAGTGACGCAGACAGGGAGGGCTAACAAGAACAAGGTAAAGACCTCCCAAGTCCAGGAACCAGGGAGGTCTTCCTTGCCTTCAAGGCATGTAACTTACGAGGTGGGTTGTTCGGAAGTCGGTTCCTGCGCTGGCTCAGCAGCAGGAGCTGCATCAGCCGCCGGAGCTGCCGGGGCCGCCATCGCCTTGTACGAGGAAGGCAGGAACTTGAACATCTTGGTACCGCAGACGGGACAAGCGCCATTCGCTGCTGGGCGACCGTTCTTCGTCGTCACAATCTGGACATTCTGAATAACGCGTTCAGCCTTGCACTTCATGCAATAGGCCTTGATCTCTTCAGTCATCGTAGGTTTCCTCCTAATCTGTATTCAAACCCGAGGGTTTAAGTTCTTGTAAGCCGCCCCGCGCGAGGCGATACGGGGTTGAGTCTACCATGCCTACCTTGAGCGCGCAAGCAATCGCCGTACACGCGTTATGTCGCCGCTCTTGCCGCAAGTATAGCCGTGCGAAGCACACACCGAACACATATTCTATACCGGGCGCCAACGCTTACGCAGGGGGTGTGAATGGTTGACGCCATGCGCTACAGCCTCTATACTGCGCCTATCCTTTCTCAAAATGAGCCTTGCCATGACCCTCCCCTTATCCACTGCCTTACGCCCCTACCAAGCCGATGACGTCGTGCCACTCTACGAAGCCGCCAGCGAATCAATTGACGATATTTATCCGTGGATGCCCTGGTGCCACCCCGGCTACAGTCTGGAAGACAGCCGCAGCTGGATACTATCCCGCCTTGACGCGTGGGGACAGCCCGATTACGACTTCGTCATTGCCGAGCAAGCCACCGGGCGCTTCTTGGGCGCGGTAGGCATTAACCAGCTCAATCAGGTGCATGACTTTGCCAATCTGGGCTACTGGGTTCGTAGCAGCGCAACTGGACATGGCATCGCCGTCGCCGCCGTTCGCCTCTGCGCCCGGTTTGGTTTTGAGGAGCTGAAATTGCACCGCCTTGAGATTGTAGTGGATGTTGACAATCGGCGCAGCCAGCGTGTGGCTGAGAAAGCGGGGGCGACACGCGAAGGAGTCGCACGCCATCGCTGCAAACACGGCAGCGCTTGGCGCGATGCTGTCATGTTTTCACTATTGCCAACTGATCTGGGTCGCACCCCAACGCCGGTGTAGAAATAAGCCGCAGCGGAGAAATTGATCTCGCCAAACTTCGTGACGCCAGGGTGCAATCTCGGTGGGAAAATTCCTGAAGAAATTGCGCTCACGGTGAGGCGGAGATTGTCGCCATCCGAAACAAGCGTGCCTCTGATATACTCACTTGATGAGTGAAACTATCTCTTTTCGATTGACAAAGGAGCAGGTGGCATGCGTTTGTTCAAACTCGGGTTGATAGGGCTGGTTGTGGGTTACGTGGCAGCCGCCTGTTCAGGTACAGCGCCGACATCGACCAGCCCGGCATCAGCTGCGGTTCAAACAACCTCGGCTCCGGGACAAGCCGCAGTCGAGCAAAGCATTACTGTATTTGCAGCAGCTTCACTCACCGCTGCACTCACCGAGATCGGCGAACAGTTCCAGCAGCAGAATCCCGGCGTGAGGGTGGACTTTAATTTTGCCGCATCCCAACAACTGCGTATTCAGCTGGAACAGGGTGCTGTGGCGGACGTGTTCGCTTCAGCGAATACCCAGGAAATGAAGAGAGCCAT
>JAUQXC010000298.1 GCA_030834825.1 Thermoflexales bacterium | reverse complement strand
CCGTGCATCGCCATCGGTATGCTCGTGGGCGAGTGGAAGGGAGATCAATTCGTTCCCTCGCACGAACTCATTGCGCGGTTCAGTGCACAGTTCACCCAACAACGATTTACCTTGTCGTCGGAGCAAGTGAAAGTATGGTGGAACAGCGGTGATCTGCGTGGAATCGACGTGCCCTACCCGACAGGCAGCATCGTCGTGATGGAAGATGAGAGGCAGCGCTACATCGGCCGGGGAAAAGTGTTACGCGATCGGGTACGGAATTTGCTGCCGAGGAGATGATCCTCACCCCGGCCCTCCCCGTCGAACAAACAGCGTGTTCGACAGGGAGGGAGAGTGCTTCGTTCCCTCCCTTGAATCGTAGTGTGATTTCGGGGGAGGGTTAGGGAGGGGGTTTACTTCCTCATCCACTCCTCCACCATCCGCTGAATGGTCCCATCTCGTTTCATCTCTGCCAACTTCGCATTGATGGCTGCAAGCAGTTGCCCACTTTCACCCCATACGGCGATGGCGTACGGAGTGCTCGTCACTTGTTCGACAATCTGCAGGTCTGGAAATTGGGGGAGGAGCTGCTTCGCACTTACCCCATCGATCAATGCCGCCGCGGACCAGCCATTCACCACGGCCTTAAGCGCATCGGCGGCCGAGGACGTGTACTTGATCTCAAGGCCCGCGCGGCGGCGCGCGAGATACCGCGCGGCTATATCAGCAGCGGAGCCGTACTCGACGGCAATTGAGACTGCCGAAGTCTTTTCAGGCTCCGGCAGTCTGCCAACCATCACCTGTCCCGCCTCAAAATAAGGCTCCGAATAGGCCCATCCGTCGAGCTTTTCCGGATCGATCGGCAGGGCCGAGATCGTCGCCTCGGCCTGGCCCACGCGCAAGACATCGTACAGACTGTCGTACCCCGCGATCACAAACTCGGCACGCTTGCCCAGCCGCCGCGCCAACTCGTTAGCGAGGTCCACATCAAGGCCGAAGAAATCGCCGTGGCTGCCCAAGCCATCGAATGGCATGGAGGTGGGATTGATAGCGAAACGGATCGTGTCCGCTTGCTCCACCCGCGCCCACGCTTCATCCCTGGGACGCGCCAATACCGCCATGATTTCCGGGAGCAGCAATAGGCCAACTGCAGCGACGAGTAAAACCAAGAACTTCAGCTGACGAGATTTAGCCATAATTCATTGATCGCGGCTCAGTGTTAATTGTTTCTTGACTTCATCATAGATCGGCTTCGGGTACAGATCGTCTGTCATCAACGTCCAGTTATCATAGAAAGTGCGCGTGGCCTCTGGATAACTGAATACCCACAGGGCCAGCGCTTCGATCCAGTCTTTGTCCTTAACCCACTCGAGCGCCTGCAAGGTATTCGCGATGCGCTGCGCCGGCGTCACCGCCTGATTCCAACGTGGGCTGTCATTCCAGCCTGCTTCGGTGATGTAGACTTGCTTCGCACCATCGCCGTTTTGCTGCATGAGGTCGCGTAACAGTTCGATGCGCCGGAAGTTGACGCGGCCCGGATCGGGGACATCATTCATCGGTGTCAGCAGGCCGTAAGCATGAACGGCTAAGGCATCGTAGCAGTCTTGCGCTCCCGCGTCATACATTCGCTGCAAATAGATCAGATCATTCAACCCGGACGGGCTTCCCTCCGGCTCCAACGTCGGTGCCAGCGCACCAGCCAGCACGATGATCTCTGGATTGGCTTCTTTGGCGCGACGATAAGCGACTTTCAACAACTCGACGTAGGCAGCCGCATCCACCTGGCGCAGGCCCCATTCGAAGCTCAGGTTCGGCTCGTTCCAGATGATAATGTGATCGACCCGATCCCGATAGCGATCGACAAAGGCATACACAAAGTTGCCGAAATCGTCGTAGTGATCCGGATCGATATAGTTGAGGGTTGTCTCGCGCTCACGCGGATCGGGCCGCGCCCAGGCGGGCACCAACCCCAGACGGGCGATCACGGTGAGACCTTGCGCGCGGGCGTGGTCGATCACTTGATCGGTGTGCCACCAATCGAAGGAGTTCTGCCGGTGCTCGATGTCGGCCCACGAAAAAAACTCGACGATCCACGACGCACCCATCTCGCGCACCAGTTGCAGGTTGCGCTGAATCTTCCAGGGCGCATCCTCATCGGTAAGACGCGTGTGCACTCCAGCCTTAGGATTGTTCGTACTGACCGTTTGCGGTGGCCCCTCCGTAACGAGCGGTCCGGCTGGCCACTCGACTGCCAGGAGGAAGATTACCAACAGGCCAATACGCAGAGCCAGATCGAAGCGCACAGGACGAGACATGGCTCGATTATACGTCGAGCGGATGGTCCCCCCGTGTATGACCGGATGCGCCTGGGGCTGTCGTCTTTCCCTGACAGCTGTAAGATTTCGGACGTGAGCACGTATTAACCAGTAGAAACAACGGCTATGGACACACCGATTTTAGGAACATTGACCCTCACACCCATCGACGAGGAGACCCTGGCCAAACGCGCGCAAGCCGATCGAGCCGCGTTTGCCGCCGTATACGATCATTTCTTTCGTCGCGTCTACAACTATGTTCGCTACCGGGTCGGCGAGGCAGAGGCAGCCGACGACTTGACGGCCCAGATCTTTGAGCAGGTCCTGCGTCATCTGCCGAAGTATCGGCCACACCGCGGATTATTTGCCGCCTGGCTGTTTCGGATCGCGCGGACTGCCATCTATGATTATCTGCGCCAGCAACGGCGACATCCCCGACTGTCGTTGGAAGCCCTTGAAGATCAAGCCAGCAATCAGCTCGAGCCGGATCAACAAGTGGAGGAAAGACTACACCGGGCATATCTTCTCAATGTGATCGCTACGCTGAGCGAACGCGAGCAAGAGATCATCGCCTTGAAGTTCGGCGCTGGCTTAACCAACCGCCAGATCGCCGATCTATTGAAGCTGAGTCAAAGCAATGCAGGCGTGATCCTCTATCGGACGCTGGGCAAACTGCGCGGGTTGCTGCACGCAGAGGAGAATAGATAACGTGAATGAAGAAGATTGGGCCGACTACTTTAGCCGTGAGCTGGACGGGCTGATCAGCCAAACCGAAAAAGATTCTACACGTAGCGCGCCGGCCGATTTTCATGAAGCGCGGCAAGTGGCAACAACCCTCGCACAGTTAAATTTCAGCGCAGAGAGCCGGCAGCGAGAGAAGCTACGTCGACGACTGCTGGCGCAAGCGCATCAGTCACAGGAGGCACAGATGAAAATGTTGCATTGGCGGCATGCGTTGACCTGGTCGATCATTGGAACAGTAACGGTATTGATGCTCACGTTGACGTTGTTTTATCCGGGTGGTGTAGCTGCCGCGGCACAGAATGTCTACGACGCGCTGCGGAGCATTGTCCTGGGCGATTACAGTCGCGCGATGCAGACCAAGCCAAGTGCCGGAAACGATCCTGCACCGCTGTTGCCCGACATGTGGAAGATTCGCACGGAGATTGGGAATTTCGCGGGTAATGCACCACCCGGTGTGGAGCCGCTGGTTCGTTCCGTAACCACATTGGAAGAAGCTCAAGCGCTGGTAAACTTTCACCTTACCACACCGACCTATTTGCCCGACGGCTACGTATTGCGCGAAGTGAAGCTTGCGCCGATCGGCGGAACGCACTGGGTGCTCTCATTTTACGGCGGCGCTGTTCACGACATCATCATCGTGCAGATGCCGGGCGGGCCGCAGCCCAGCCCGAATCCCAATGAAGTGCACGGCGTCTACGACGGTATTATAACAACCGAGCCCATAGAGGAAATCGACTTCGACGGACGTACGGCTGCCTGGATTGATGGTAAGGCACTGGTCTGGAGCGTCGATAACATGACCTATGAAGTAGGCGGCGTGGGTCTGACACCAACTGAAGCCAAGCAGATCGCACGATCATTGCGCTAAAGTATGGCACAAGCAAAAGCGCCCGATAGTCGATCAGGCGCTTTTGCTCATTTGAAAAGGAGAGCGGCTCAGCGCCGATCACCCAACTCGGCAATCTGACGCAGGAGACCCAGCAACGTGACACCTGCCGCCAGAACGGTTCCCGGATCAATCGTGCGCAGGCTGGGCGGCTCGCCCGTCTCTTCCGTACGCCGGATGAACAGGAAGGCCGCGGCGATGCCGGCGACCGCACCGAGCGCGGAACCAATCAAGGTGGTGCGCATTCTCCAGGTGGAGGGACGGGAGCCTTCATTCAGGTAGCCCATCATTCTTTCTCCGTTTTCTTGTCGCCCAGCCCGCCGATTTCACGAATCAGACCGATCAGCGTAATCGCCAACGGCAGCAACACGGACGGCGAAAAGCCGATGCCTTTGGGTCCGCGTTGCCGATCGCGTTCCAGCACCGCTTCATCGGAACGGATAAACAAGCGACTGGCCACCGCGCCGACCACCGCGCCGAGCAAGCCACCGCCCGCCACAATGACGAATTTCAAGTTGTTGAGCTGTTGTTGAGGATTCGATTCAGGAGGCGTTAAACTGGGCGTCATGATTTTTGATCTTTCTTAACCTGGCGGAACAAAGTCCGCAGCAACGTTTCGACTTGAGTATATTTGGCTTCGGCTGAAACGAACGGCTCAGCCACTTTTGCCCCGGCCCGATTGACGGCGGCATTCACCCGCTGTGCCTGCAAGTGTACCTGGTTCAGCTTGGGGGGCAGGCCCCGGCGCAGGCGAAAGAACAGATAGGCGGCGCCGGCCGTTAAAGCCAGGGGAATGAGCAAACACAGCATGACCGGGCAGATCAGAAAGATAAGCGAAGCATCACGCAGTGGACCGAGCATAGATGTCACCTTGGATTTACGTTGTATGGATTATAACCGCAAGCTGATCTAACCGCAATCGTCATAGGCCAGGTTGTCGATTGAAAGGCTCGGCTTCCACAACACGATGGTGGTGTAATGCTGCGTGCACGATCGAGCTGCGCGGCGGGTCTCAAACGCTCGATCAAATCCCAGGCCGGTTTCACGTTTCTCGTTGATTCTCCATAGCCGCCATTCCACGCCGAGAACGTTGGCGGTCAACTCACCGCGTGACAGCAACCCAACCGTGAAGAAAAATCCACACCCGCTGCACACGACCAGCAGGGCCAACAACAGCGTGGCCAGCCATAATAGTTTCTCTCTGCGTTTGGTGCGCGGTGAAGAGAGCGACTCAAGTGATTGTCGTTCCATTTTAGATGCTTCACGCGCTCAGCGTGTCCGAATGTAAATATCCGGATGATCAAGCTGCGTCGGATCGATCCGGTTAACCCGCTTCAGCGGGTGCGGCTTGGTAACCCGGCGACTTCATCGCCGGACGTTCCGCACCACCAATCGTTCTCGCGCGTTTGCCGTTTGATAGGCTCCTCACACCACCGCCAGCGATCCCACCCCACCCTCGAACTGAATGTCGATCTTGTTAGGCGCCGTCGCATAATCAGGCGAGACATAGTCACTACCGCTCAGCGGGAAGCGCTGCTGATTGATGTCATTCGATCCGAGTGCCATGCTGCTGTGCACGCGCGCCGCGACACCTTCCGGCACGAACAATTTCACACTGGCCGCACCCGCGTTGATGCGCACCGTCGTCATTCCGGCCGCCCGCGGCAACCGGATGGTCGTGCTGCTGGCGCCGGTCTTCACCCGCAAATCCGTCACCTTAAGGTCGGTGAGATCGACGTTGGCGTTGGCGGCCCCGCCGTCCAGCGTCAACTTCAGTGGCACGGCATCCGTCACCCCCACGTTCCACCGATACCCGCTGGGACTCCAGCCCCACCAGTTCAGCGGTTCGAGCTTCAGCCACACGCGACCATCGGGCTGGGCATCATAGCGCACTTCGCCTTCAAACGTACCATCGACGATCTTGCCCGGTGCCGCCTTGCCGATCGTCAGATCGCCCGCGCCGAAATTGATCGAGACATCGGCCTGCGACACCGTACCCAAATCCAGTGCGAGTGTGCGCGGCTTGACACTGCGCGCCCGCACCGAACCCAACAGCACGTCCACTCCCATGATGATGAGAATCAACGGCCACCACGTTTTGACAAACTGCCAGAAATCGAATGCGAAGTAGCCCAGATTACTACCCAGCAACAAGAAGCCAAACACGATGAGAATCAACGGAACCAAGATGGGGCCACGATACATGGGCGAACTCCTTGTCAGAGTATTTCAATCTGCCAATCCACGACCTGCACGTCGGGTCGATTGTGTGCGATCCACTGCACGGCATGGTTCAACACCTGCTCCACGTGCGCCGGCTCGTTCGCGACGCAGGCCAGCGCAATCGACGCCGACTGCCAGCTATCGAGATGATCGACCTCCGCAGCGGACACGTTGAACTCCTTGTGCAAGCGCGCGAGCAGAGGCTTCAGCAGGCCGCGTTTGCCTTTCAACGATTCATTACCTTCCAGGTGCAATTCGATGAGACAGGAGCCGATAATCATAGCGCAATGTTAACATGTGGAGAATGAAAAGTGAAGCGCAGCTCGTTATAACCGGTATGTCCACTCAGCTGTGGCATACTTCTCGCAGCGCAGTTCTTCCGCCCACGCCCATTCTTCCGGGGTCAGTGTATCCGCTACCAGTTGAAGATTAAGCGTTTGGGTAAACCCCTGTGCCATCAAAGCGGCGGCGGAGTCATAGTCCACCACTCGCCCAATGGCGGCTTCGACGGTGGTGGCGCGCTTGCGCACTCGTTCAGGATCGGGATGCTTGACGAGGTAGAGGCTGATCCGTGCGATGTCGCCGTGCAGCGGAATGGTGCCATGTTGCAGCACCACGCCCGCCTTGCGCATCTGCGCGCTGCCGACGAGCTTCTTGCCATCAAAGACAATCTCGTAATTCGACGGCACTTCAAAGCACACCGGCCCCTGATCACGATCATGCCCATCGGGTTGTTCGACCTGTTTCGTCGGCACACCCATGAGCAGCAGGCCGTTGAGCAGGCCCTCGCTCAGTCTTTTGTACGATTCCACGATTGTCCCGACGACGCGGGGCTCAGCATCCGGCGCGATGACGCTGTAGGTCAGCTCGTCGGTGTGCAAAATCGCACGTCCGCCAGTGGGCCGCCGTACAACATCGACACCAGCAGTGCGGCACGCTTCGCGATCAACATCGCCGCCGGGTTGAGCCTGTCCCAGCGAGAGGCAGGCAGGCTGCCAACCGAAGAAGCGCAGCGTCGGCGGCACGAGGTTCGCCTGCACCGCGCGGCTGATCGCTTCGTCGATGGCCATGTTGGTTGCGCCGTCGAGATGGCCGGTGTTGAGAAGACGCCAAGTGGTTAAGGGATAGTCGATAGTCATGGTTATATACTGTTACGAGAAGAAATTGATTTCGGCCAGACTCTGGCCGCAAAATAAATCCTTGAGAGGATGATTCAAGATTTGCTCAAAACACTTAACAAAATCGCCAATCCGGTTGAGATTATACCAATGCTGTGGCGTCAACAGTCCCTTGCGGCTTTCCAGTTCGGCAATGCGCCCCGCGAGCGGCACAAATTCACCATTCAGCACATGCGAATCGGCCAGGCAAACGATCTGTTCTTCGCGGCTCAAATCGGTAAGGTCAATCTCATCTTCGACAAAGCCATGCGCTTCTGCTTCAGTGAGCTGACCAATCGCTACAGCTTCTGCCAGCGTTCGCCCC
>JAUQXC010000297.1 GCA_030834825.1 Thermoflexales bacterium | reverse complement strand
GATCGGCTTCGAGTTGCAAAGACAGCCACCCACCCAGCAGACGATTCGACCAGCCTTGATAGAACACGCCATACTCAACCGCCTGTGGTTGCGGAAACGGGGCCTGCCCCTGGGCGCTTTCCAGTCGTTCCAAGACCCACTCTACTTCCTTGATGTTGCGCTGTCTTAATGTGCTGTCTTCCGGGTGCAGCCGGGCCTGGTTGATGAGGGCCGAACCGTAAATGGCATGCGTGAAGAAGTAGCCTTCGGGATACCAAGCTTGCGTCGATTCGCCCGCGCCCTGGCGCAGTGCCTGGCCCAGCCACTTCAACTGCTGCGCCACATCCGGCCCGCTGCCGGGAGGTCGGTAGTCCTGCGCCGAGTAGTGATGCAGCTGCTGCAACAAGGTGATCAGCAACGTCCCGGCCAACACGACGAGCACAAAGTCGCGGCGGCTCAGAGTTCGCGGTGAGATCATCGAGCAAAAGTCCAAAGGTTAAACATCCAGGGCCAGCCGACGCCCGCAGAAAGGGCTTGTTTGAAGCGCATCCCACTTTGCTTCACGAGTCGTCGTGCCCGAGTGCGGGTGCGGGAATGACGCGAGGCAAAGTATTCGTAAACCAACCTGGAAACAGCTGGCGCGCGTCTCTCTTGCGATGGCGGTGAATTTAAGGCATAATCGCGCTTGCAGCTTACTTTCTCCGAGGAGTGCTGAACCATGAATCCCGCGGCAATTTTCCTTCAACAAAGCACCCAGCTGTTGACCTTATCCGTCATCTTGGGCGGGTTTGCCTTCACGATGACCCTCACCTTGTTCCTCTCTCGCGATCAACGGTCGTTGCCGACGGCGACGGCGCTGTTGTTTGGCGCGGCCACCATTCTGTTCGTCTACGCTGGAACCATCTTTGCCTTGCTCCCCGGTACCGCTCCGGCGGCTCTGGCGAACCTGGGGGGTAATGCCGTTTACGCCACCCTGCTTGCCGTGCTAATCTTGCTGACCGGTATTGCCGTGGCTGGTTGGCTGCACTCCAAGGTTGTCGGCGTAGTTGCCACGCTCTTGGGTGGGGGCGCTGCAGTCGCGCTGGTGTCGGCGCTCATGACGCTTTTCTAAACGCGCCCTTACGGCAACCTCTCGGGCCTAATCACTTGGGCGCGCCATTTGGCCATGGTGTCGGCGTGGGTTCAGGAAAACCGTCTGCGAACGCAGCGCACATGCCATCGTACATCTCCTGCCAGAACTCGTGCGCGGCCCGCCACTTGTCCGAGCGGAAACGTGCGATCCACTCCAGCAGTTCCGGTTCGCGCAGACCGTCACGCTCCCACTTCTCGAGGAAGCCGTGGATGATGTCCACTACGCGCTCGCTTTCCCAGGGCATGCTCCGCGCCGTTTGATGATCGTGGATGGCTTTCGCGAGCTTGAAATTGTCGTGCCAGTAGTCGAAGTTCAGATCGAAGTGCGACAGGATGATCTCGTCAATGATGTCTTCCACCCACTTGCGATGGAAGCGACACGAGCCGCTGTTCTCCGAATAGAACTCGTACACGAAGCGTTCCACGTTTTTGCGGCCCAGCTGGCGCGGCGGCAGGAACTTGTTCTCGTAGTACGAGAAGTACTTGCCCATCAGCGGCATCGGCGCGAACATGCCCGGCGTCCAATATTGATTGGGCACCATGCACCCCGCCGCACCATGGGCGATGTACACCGCCCGATCGATCGATTTGATCCCGTATTTCGCATCCAGCCATTTGGCCGCGGCACGTAGCCCCTGCCGAAACGGCGCGCCTGCTTCGCTGAACAAAATCATCTGGACGATGGCCATGGCATAAGCCGCGTTGTAGGCGGAGTCGTTGACGATGTCGAACTCCTCTTTCGTCATTGCGAGGAGTCCGTAGGACGACGAAGCAATCTCTTCCCTCGCCGCCGGGGATTGCTTCGCAAACTGCGCTCGCAATGACGGCGGCGAAAAGCGCGGTTCCTCGATCGGCAGGCCGAAGTCCGCCGGGTTGATCAGCCCGTCCGTGATCAGTTCCATAATCCACGCCACCGTGCCGCCGGTCTGGATCGAATCCAGCCCCAGCGTGTCCACAAACTTGTTCAGCCGTTCCGCCGCGCGCTGATCGAAGACGCCGCACTGCGGTCCCAGCGCTTCATACGGCTCGTAGTCCTTCTTGAATTCGTCGTGGTACTTCTTGCAGACAATGGCGCACGGCTCGCCGCAGTGATCGAATTTTTTGGGCTGGATGATCTCCGCGTTGAACTGCTTCAGATAATGATCGAGGATGAAGTCGTCGTGCTGCTTCAGCCGTTCGGCATCGGTCGCATAAATCGAGCGATAGTTGAAACTGAACAAGCGATCGTCCGCCGTGTGCATGTTAACGCCGAAGGTGCCGCCCGTCTCGAATTCCGGCACGTAGCGATACTTTTGATTGAGAGCGATGTCGGCCGCGATGGTCCGTTTGTTGAAACGCGTCAGAAAATACTCGTCCAATTCCTTGGCTTCTTTTAAGGCCGGATCCTGCCAATCGCCGCCGAATACAATTGCGGCCACGTGGTGATATTGCAGCAAGCGCGAGCCTAGTCCCCCGCGCCCGGCCCAATCGTCGATGACGCTGACGGCGCCTTTGCGAATTTGATTCGATCCGATCGCGCCCTCCTTGGTGTGACGTGAGCCGGGGCCGGTGGCCAGAACGCGGAGACTGTCCTCGTTGTACTCGCCGCGATATTTCTCAAAGGCATATTGCTGCAGCGCGTAAAAACCTTCCCAGGTGCGGCCCGCTTGATCCGTATAGCCCTGCCAGATCCATTCGGGTTCAAGCGGTTCCAGGCGGGCGGAGTATTCGCCGTTCTGCAGGCGCAGGATCAAGATCGAATCGACCGGGCACTGGCCGCGCAGCCAGACGTAGTTGACACCCATGCGATGAAAGACATACATCGCTCCGCCCAGGGCCGAGACGTAGAAATCTTCCCACTGCGGCGAGTAGCCACAGAAGATCATGCGGCGTGTGCCGGGCATCGGCGAACCGGCGAGCAAGCCGCCGCCGAACGTCATGGAATTGGGATCTTTCTGAAAACGATCCCAGCCATACTGCACCGGGCCGACGAGGGTCTGATCGAGCGGGACGCTGACGCCCCACTCGCCGCTGCCGAGATCGACATTAAATTCGTACAGGACTGAACGGTTGGCCATGAATGTCTCACAGATTTGGCAAATTCCGGAATCGAGGCTTGCCCGTTTCCGCCGCAATGCGGCGGGCCGCTGGGCGTAGCCGGGTTAATCGAACGCCATCTCTCCGGCTAAAGCCTCGACTCCAGCCGAAGATATAGGCACGTGCCAAAGTTCAGTCAATTATACTTGATGAACGTTCGCGCCGATATCAAACATCACGCCCGGATTGTCGTGCAACGATCCGGGCGTGGTCCTAACTCAAAATTATCGGCGTGTCTATCATCAACGGAATAAATCCATCTCCTGCGGGCGGTTGATCTCGCGGGCCGATCCTGCGCGCGATTCAAACGATACACCGCGCACGATGGCGGCCGGGGTCGATTCCGCGGCCTGGCCTAACAACAGGGTTGCCGCCGCCGCGATTTGATCGGCTACGCCGACTTCCGTGTGCTGCAGCGTGTAACCAAACAAATCCTTGCGCCCACGCCAATCCTCGACGCCCGGCAGACCAGCCAGGCCGATGGCGACCCCCACGGTTCCCATGCGATGTGGGCGACCGTGGCTATCGGCGATGATGACGGCGAGATCGATCCCAAAATGATCGCAGAGTGCGGATCGAAGTTGTGCCGCCGAGCGATCAGGATCCAGCGGCAGCAGTAGAACCCGATCGATCCCTTCGGGCGCAACGTTACTGCGATCGACTCCGGCGTTGGCTGAAACGAAGCCCAAGCGATGTCGTGTAATAATCAGGCCTGGCCGCACCCGCACCACTTCACGGCTTTCCGCCAGAATCACTTCGATCAGACGTGGATCTTTTTCGCATTGCTGCGCGATCTCAAGCGCTTGGGGCGAGGGGGTAACTCGATCGAGATCGACGTAGCGCCCTTCGGCCTTGCTGATGATTTTCTGCGCGACGACCAGCACATCCCGATCGCGCAAGCCACCCGCGCGGGCCAGGGCGGCGCTCAGGAGCTGTGGCAGATCGTCGCCCGGTTGAATGAGCGGGATCCCGGTGAGCGGAATAATTTCGATCGAGTTCATGGTTCAGCGCCGTTCCCGTCCTGCGCCGTGCCGGCGGCGCTTTCGGCTCTCATCCGCGCGCCAAACTCGCCCAGCAGCGCCATCGTAAAAAACTCATTATCAGCCAGCGGCACGGTGCCGTCATCCAGCAAGGGTAGGAGCAGCTGCGCGTGGGCCTTGATCTGTTCCTGTTCGGCCTGCTCGCTGAAGTACTGCAAAGCCGTGCGGGCCGCGGCATACAGCTCAGCATGGCGGCTGGGCGTGTCGATCTCGTCCAAGCAGTCTGCGAGCGCGTCGTCGATGTGTTGCCGCACGGCGGCGCGTTCCTGAGGGGGCAGCTCGTCCGGCATGACTTGCCCTGAGCCGGTTTCGCCCAGCGCGGCGACAAAATAGGCAAAGCACAAATTGGTCTCCCGGGTGGTGAAGAGCTGGCAATTGATCTCAGCGGCGTGCACCGCACTGAGCGCTTCGTCGAGGATGTCGTCGGCGGCCTGTTGCAGGAAGTCCAACAGGCCAGGCGTGCGCTGGGCGGCCTGCTCAAGCGTGGCGGAGATCTGGGCCTGTTCTGCTTCCGTCAGACTCAGCTTCGGTGAGTGGTTGTCAGGCTCCAACGCCGTCAGCGCATGATCCAGGATTGCGCCCGCGGCTTCCTGCAAGCGCAGATATTCTCCGATGGCTTCGTAATGAATCTGATAGAGCAGCATGCATTCTGGCCAGACTTCTTCGTTGGCTTGGTCGCTGGTTTCCAGGATCATTTGCACCAGGCCGGCCTGGGCCAGTGCTTCCCAGCGTTTCCCCGCTCGCAGCCGTTGACGATAGCGCTCTAACCGGCGCAGGAAATCCTTCTTGATCTCCGGCAGCAAGCGCAGCTGCATGGCGTACGCATTAAGCTCGAAGTTGCGATCTTCTTTGTCGTCGTCAGAGAGCTGCTCGAACTCATCCGGATCAAACTGCAATTCCTCCCAGGCTTGATGCATGGCTTGTCCCACCTGGTAGGGATCAAAAGTGAGATCGCTAAACTCGGGTTCGCCGCGCCAGTCCTGGCTATCCCATAGCGCTTGGGATGCGGTCTCACTCCACTTGGCTTGCGAGGCAAATAGTCCGCGCTCCTCATAGTAAGCGAGGTCGCGGGCCAGTTGATTGGCGTGCCGCGTCTTCTGCTGTTGACCCCAGCGCTTCTGCCGCTCGCGTTCTGCCTTGCGTTTAGCTTTGGATTGTTGGCTGCGTTTGCTCATGCTTGTTCTCCGGCTCGATCAGCATTTTCACGCCGATCGAGAAGGTCCACGCGGCGATGATGACGGCGGCCAGAATCTCTGGCACGGCGATACGTTTGTGTGGCACGAAAGCGATCAGGCTGAAGGCGGCGGCACCGGCGGCCAGGGTCAAGACCCCGGAAACCGGCTCGCCGCGTTTGAGCAGGTCGGTACCGAATAATCCATAGGCCAGCGGCGTCGCCAGGAAATACGTGGCGGCGACAACATAGTGAATGCGCCCGGTGTCTTCGGCGAAGATGCCGATGAGTCCCAGGCCGAGCCCCCCGGCCAGCAGGAAAAACGCGCCCAGCTTCGCCAGGCGCGAAGCACATCCCTGCCAGCGCAGAAAGCCGATCACGAAGACGAGATACAGCAACCCTCCGATCACCAAGGCCGCATTGAATGGATTCGGCGTCGTACTTACGCCCAGGTCACTCAGGGCGTTGTTGTGCCAATCGAACCACGGCGACAGGCTGATCGAGATGAAGATCAACGTCAGCGTGATCATGGGTGTGAGCAGGCCGAACAGTCCGGCGAAGCGCGTCAGCATGCCGACTGTTGCGGGATGCCGGTAAGGCGAATGCCCGCGTTCTTGATCTTGAACTGGAGGTTGATATTGATCAGCACAGCCGTCAACCCCTCGGCCACGACCGCATTCTCGATCGGACCGGCGTCGAAGGCCGTCATCCCGGCGGCTTTGGCCAGCTCCACGACCTGCATCTTCGCTGCTTTATCGTTGCCGCAAACCAGCACATCGCAGCCAAGGTCTTCGTGCAGAGCGGTGAGATGGGTGTAGCTGATGTTTTGGAAAGCGGCGACCACGCGGACATTTTCGCCCAGACGTTGTTGCGCGGCCTGTGCGGCTGAACCCTGGGGCACCCGCAGCGCCTTCCTTTTGTTTTGCGGATCGAGCGGTGCGGTCACATCGATCAGAAGCTTGCCCTGCGTCGCCTCTGCGATGACGTCCAGCGTGGCTGCGTGCGCTTCGTAAGGCACCGACAGCACGACGATCTCGGCGGCGCGGGCGGCGTCCGCGTTGCCCAGCCCGCTCACGTTGGCTTTGCCCAGCGTCGCGTTCAACTCATCCGCGGCGCTGACGGCGCGTTCTGCATCCCGTGAACCGATGAGGATGTCGTAGCCGGCATTGGCCCAGCGCAGCGCCAACCCTTTTCCTTCTTTGCCTGTACCACCGATGACTGCGATCTTCGTCGTCATGTTTTCTCCGTGTGATGTGAGTGAGCAATGCGTATTGCGTAATCCGTACTACATGATGCGTAATAGGTAAAAGGCCATTGCGGATCTGCCAACCGCCAACTGCCAGCCGCTAACGACCATACTTCTTCATCACTTCCTGTAACTTATCCAACGGCAACGCGTGCACCGTGTGGCCTTGATAACCGATCATGGTTTCGGCCAGGCACAGCGCATTGAGAATGGCTTCCTCGGTTGCTTCGGCCACGCCTTCGAACAACTCGTTCAGGTGATGATGCGGCAGCATCTGCAACGCGATCGGTTGATCGGCGTGATCGGGCAGGTGGTTGCCCGTGGCGAAGGCGATAAAGATATCGCCGCTGCCGTTGTGGCCCACGCTGCCCACACGGGCCAGGCCCACCGTCGCCCGCTGCGCCAGCCGCTTGCACTGTGAGGGGATCAACGGCGCATCCGTGGCGATGACGACGATGATGGATCCCACGCCGGGCGTGCGGCGTTCCTCGCCGGGGATGGGCACGATCTCGCGGTTGAGCTCACGCCCCACGGGCACACCGTCGACCCGGAAGAGAGCGCGATCACCGTGATTGGCCTGCACCAGCACGCCCACCGTCCACGACCCGCTGCCATTTTGGACCACGCGCGACGACGTGCCGATGCCGCCTTTGAAGTCATGACAGATCATGCCCGTGCCGCCGCCTACACACCCTTCTTCAACCGGCCCGGAGGATGCCGCTGAGATGGCGCGGTAGACATGTTCCGGTTTGATGTGAAAGGCATTGATG
>JAUQXC010000296.1 GCA_030834825.1 Thermoflexales bacterium | reverse complement strand
GTTCTCACCACGACAGTTGAGCCACCTCCTCCTTTAACACCGCCCGGCAGCGTATTGATCAGCGCAGTACATGTCGGCGTATCTACCGGCGGCTTGGGGGATGAAGGATTTCGCGTGACCAATGTCAGTACACAGCCGATCACGTTGACAAATTGGCTGGCGATAAAGAGTACGAGCCAGATCCAACTGACCGGCACACTGCAACCCCATCAATCCATCTGGATCGCCAAGACAGCCGTCGCCTTCACCCAGCAATTTGGTTTCAAGCCGGATTTTAAGTATACAGAAGACGCCGACACGTCCGTCCTGACACTGACCGTGAACAGTGTGCCAGCTTTTGGCGACAGCGGGAAACTCGTACTCCGCGAAGGCGTAACAAATACCATTGATGCCATCATCTGGGGCACCACTACTTTGACGGATACGCAGTGGACAGGCGCAACCGTGCAGCGCTACAGCGCTGGCAATGTCAGTGCCAGCGGACAGATCATCTATCGCAAGCTGGATGAGATCACGAGCAAGATCGTGACCGACACGAACACGGCCCTCGACTGGGCCAACGATCGATCGGATCCGGTTTCGGGTCGCAGGACCCAGTATCCCGGCTGGGACTTGGAAAAGCTCTGGCAGACGGCTAAAGTGAGCGGCACGGCCACACTGACGGTGGCCATCTCTCCAGACAATTCCTATCGCGTCATCTCGGACGTGCTCGGTTCGGCGCAGTCTTCCATCAAGATGGAGCTGCACACCTTCGATAACCTGGGTCTGGCCGATGTATTGACACGCACCATCGGGCGCGGGGTCAGCGTGACGGTTTTGCTGGAAGGCGGGCCGGTAGGCGGCGTCGACGATCAGGAATTGTGGGTGTGCCAACAGCTCGCGGCGGCGGGCGGGCAGTGCTGGTTCATGATCAACGATTCAAGCCAGGACATTTTCGATCGTTATGATTACGTGCACGCGAAGATGATTATCGTCGACGATCGCGTGGTGGCGATCGGTTCGGAGAATCTCAGCCCGCGCAGCTTGACCTACGACAACTTTGCCGATGGCACACGCGGGCATCGCGGCGTGTACCTGGTGACTGATGCGAGCGGGGTTGTCGCGCGCGCGCTGGAAATCTGGAGCGCCGATTTCGATCCGATGAGTCACCGCGACCTCTTGCGTTGGTCCTCCAACCTGACCGGCACTTACGGCCCGCCGCCGATCGGCTTTACGCCTAACTACAGCATCGAAGTCAACGGTTATCGCATTCGCTATCCCACACCGTTGAAAGTCACTGCGCCGTTGACCTTCGAATTGCTGACTGCGCCGGAAAGCACCTTGCGCGCGAGCGATTCACTGTTGGGCCTGATCAACCGATCGGGTTCCGGAGACACGATCGACGTGGAGCAGCTCGACGAACCGCCGCACTGGGGGGCTTCCGCCAGCAACCCGATCGCTGATCCCAATGTGCGTCTGCGGGCGTTGATTGATGCAGCTTCACGCGGTGCGAAGGTGCGCTTGCTGCTTGATCGCTACTTTGACGATGCGACCAGCCCGACGAGCAATGCGGCGACGGTGCAGTACATCGAATCCCTGCGCGCCCTCAGCCCGACACTGTATGCCAACCTCGCAGCGCGGTTGGGCGATCCGGCCTTGTACGGCCTGCATAACAAGATGTTTCTGTTGGACATCGGCGGGCAGAAGGTGGTACACGCGGGCAGCCTTAACGGTACGGAAACATCCAACAAGGCTAATCGTGAAGTGGCGCTGCAAGTGGAATCGAGTGCAGCCTATGACTATCTGCGCCAGATGTTTGAGTACGATTGGGCCTTTCAGCCGCGTGTGCGACTGCCGCTCGTGGTCAATAACTACATCGCGCCGCCCAATCATTTGTTGATCAGCAAAGTGTTCTACCTCGGCTCGACGAGCGTCGTCACGGGCAGTGAGTGGGTTCAGATCTCCAATCCGACCAACCTGACCGTGACCCTGAGTGGTTACAAGATCGGCGATCAGACTGCGCCCGGCGCGACGGGATTCACGGTCGATGGGATGTGGCAGTTCCCGACGAATGCGAGCGTTGCACCTGGCGGTGTGATCAACGTGGCGACCACGGCGCAAGGCTTCTTCAACAAATATGGCCGCTATCCCGACTATGTTTTCTTCGGCGCGGGTGTACCGATGATTCCATACATTGCCTATACACCCAACATTAGCTTTTCGTTGGCGAACACGGGCGACGAAGTGCTCTTGCTCGGTCCCACCGATCAACTGGTCGATGGTGTGGCGTGGGGCACGGGCCTCTTGCCCGGTCATGTCTCATGTGTGGCGATCGATCCCAATCAATACCCGCTGGGCAACCCTTCGATCAAGCGCGAACCGTTGTGGAAGGATACGAATGATTGTAGCGCGGATTTCGTGATCGATCCGGCCGCATTGCCGTAAGCGGCTGCCATGGGGTGGGGAGATAATGGCGAATCTTGATGGCGAATTAAGGAACGATTTGCGTGAAGCCTACGATCGCAAAGCTCTGGAACGCGAGTCTTATCCCATCGCGGATTGGAAGATCAGGGTGCGCCAGGATTTCTTGGCGCTACTGCAGGCTGAGCAAAAAAGAACCTTGCTCGAACTCGGCGCAGGCCCCGGCCGCGACGCCAGGTTTTTCCAGGACAACGGGTTGCAAGTCACTTGTGTTGACTTGTCGGCAGAGATGGTGGAGCTTTGTCGACAAAAGGGGCTCGCCGCCGAAGTGATGGACTGCGGCGATCTGCGCTTTGCGGCAGAATCGTTCGAGGCGGTGTATGCGCTTAATTGCTTGCTGCACTTGCCCAAACACGAACTTCCCAGCGTGCTGCGATCAATCGACGTGATCTTGAAACCTGCCGGCGTGTTTTACTTAGGCGTCTATGGCGGGGTTGATCACGAAGGTGTCTGGCAGGATGACACCTACGAACCAAAACGTTTCTTCTCATTCTTTGTGGACGAGCAGCTGCAACAAGCAGTGACCAAGGTGTTTGAGGTTTTGTCTTTTCAGCGCATCCTCTTGAGCAAAGAGAATTCCAATTTACATTTTCAATCGTTGATCCTTCGGAAGCGAAACGTCACCGGCAGCAGATCGACAACCCCCAACGCATTTTGAACCTTTAGCCCAATCAACTTAGGCATTGATGATAAGCCGATCGAACACCTCGATCGGTTTTTTGTTACATAAAGCAAATGCGCCTTGATAAATTTTTGTTTTACAAATACTTGACAAAAACTGTGCAAAATGATATAGTATGTGCAGCAGAGATAAAACGCCGCGCCAATCTTACTGAACTTTTTGGAATTTCCAATGATCCAATCGGGTATAAATACGCTAGGGCAGCTGCTGAATAATCGGAAAACAATAGGGAGCAACAAATATGCGAGTCATTATTACTGGCGGAAGCGGCCTGATTGGTCGGGCCTTAACCGAGAATCTGGCGAAGGACGGACACGAGGTGATCGTGTTGAGTCGCAACCCTCAGGCCGTTAAGAACTTGCCCAAGGGTGCGCGTGCCGAGAACTGGGACGGTCAATCGGCACGAGACTGGGGCGAGTTCGTCGAGGGCGCAGATGCGATCGTGAACCTGGCCGGGGCCACCATTGCTGATCGTTGGTCGGATGCGCAGAAGAAAGCGATCCGCGAGAGCCGCGTGAATGCCGGCCAAGCGATCGTGGCAGCCGTGAAGGCCGCGAAGAAAAAGCCGGGCGTGGTGATTCAGTCATCGGCGGTAGGTTACTACGGCCCGCGCGGCGCAGAAAAGATCACGGAAGAGGTCAGCGCGGGTAACGATTTTCTGGCATCCGTCTGCAAGGACTGGGAAACCTCCACGACAGATCTGGATGGCCTGGGCATCCGCCGCCCGATCATTCGCACGGGCGTGGTCTTGGACAAGAACGGCGGCGCACTTCCCAAACTGGTGCTGCCGATCAAGATGTTTGTCGGCGGACCCCTGGGCGGCGGCAAGCAGTATTTCCCATGGATTCATCTGGATGATGAAGTGGCGGCGATTCGCTTCTTAATCGAAAACCAGCAGGCCAACGGCGTCTACAACCTCAGCGCGCCGCAGCCGCTGACCAACCAAGAATTCACCCGCCTTGCAGGCAAAGTGTTGGGACGCCCGACCTTCATGCCTGTCCCGGCGTTTGCCATGCAGGTCCTGTTCGGCGAGATGTCCACGCTGCTGCTGGACGGTCAGCGCGTCGTGCCGCAGAGATTAATGAAGGAAGGCTTCCAGTTCAAGTTCGCAGATGCCGAAGCGGCGTTGCGAGATGTGCTGAAGTAGTGTGTAGCGAGTAAAGCGTAAGGTGCAAACTATGAGCAAGATCAGCGAGTGGATTCGAAACATCGGAAAGTGGATTGAGGGCGTCCTGAAGGGAAATCAACGGGAACCCGTGCCAGTAAGAATCCCTGTCAAGCGCTAAAGGTGCGGCCCATGCCAGTGTTTGAGCGTTCTTTCAAAATCAAAGCGCCATTGCCTGAAGTGGCTGCGTTTCACGATGATCCGGTATCGCTGGTGGCCATTACACCGCCGCCGGTGCGCGTGACGATACAGCGCTTCGATAAACCGGTACGCACGGGCAGCCGGGTCATTTTCCGGCTGAGCCTGGGGCCGCTGGGCCTGACGTGGGAGGGCCTGATCGCGGAGTACGTCGAACAGCAGTATTTCCGCGATGTGCAAAACAAGGGACCATTTGGCGCCTGGAGCCACACGCATACGTTCACGGCTGAAGACGACGAAACACGTGTGAGCGATCGGGTGGAGTACGAGCCTCCCTTCGGTTTGATCGGGAAGTTGCTCGATCCCATCTTGGTCAGGCCGGCCTTGGCATTCATGTTCAAGCATCGGGAAAAAAAGACGCGCGAATTGTTGGGGCAGGGTGCACAGGTATTGAAACCGGGCGCGGTTTATCGGTAGAACGTGCAGTATGAAATGTGGTGCGTGATCGGCCTTCAATCACGCATCACGTTTTTACATGGCACGACCGCACAAAGGATTTTCGTGACTCGCAAGATTGCAGTGATCGGCGCAGGTGTGGGCGGCCTGACGGCTGCGGCATTGTTGGCCAAGCGCGGTTTCGATGTGACGGTATTGGAAGCGCACATCGAACCGGGCGGCTGTGCGGCGACGTTCTTCCACCAGGGTTATCGTTTCGATGTAGGCGCAACGCTTGTCGGCGGCTTTCATCCCGGTGGGCCGCATCAGATCGTTGGGGAGCAGCTGGGGATCACGTGGCCTATCCGATCGGTGGAGCCGGCGCTGGCGGTTCATCTGCCCGATCGCACGATCACACGCTGGAGCGATAGTGATCGCTGGGGTGAAGAACGTGTGCGTGTCTTTGGATCGCAGGCCGAAAAATTCTGGTCGATGCAGGAGCGCGTGGCCGACGCCGTGTGGGATTTCTCTGCGTGCGTGCCCACGTGGCCGGTGGCTTCGCTGAATGATGCGCTGCATTTGCTCTCGACCATGCGGCCTGATCTGATCCCGATCGCGCCACTGGCTTTCACGAACGTGCGCGCATGGGCGACGGCGCTTGGTGCGCAGGGCCGCGCTCTGATGGCTTTTCTTGACGGACAATTGTTGATTGCGGCGCAGGGAGTTGCGCGTGACACCAATGGCTTGTACGGCGCGGCTGCGCTCGATCTGTATCGGCGTGGGGTGGCGCAGGTCAAGGGTGGGGTCGGCAATCTTGCTGCGACATTAGCAAATGCTGTGGAGGCGCAGGGTGGGCAGGTGCTCTATCGGCATGAGGTCACATCCCTTCGTCAGGGCGAGGCTTGCCCTCGCACTTACATCGTTGAAACAAAGCGCGGCTCGTTTGAGGCCGATGTGGTGCTGGTGAACCTCACGCCGTGGGCCGTGGCGAAATTGATGGGTAATGAAGCGCCAGCCCGTCTTCAGAAACGGGTGAAGAACTTGCAGCCCATCTCAGGCGCGTTCACGGCCTACCTGGGCGTGGACGAAGCCGCGCTCGAGAACGAAATTGAGCATCAGCAAGTGATCGTCGATCCGGCGCAGCCGTTGGGTGAGGGGAATTCGATCTTTGTATCAATCTCACCAAAGTGGGATCAAGTCCGAGCCCCGCACGGCCAACGCGCAGTTACGATCTCGACGCATACGCGGGTAGCCGACTGGTATGCGCTGGCCGACGACGAGCCTGCGTTTGAAGAGCGCAAGCAGATCTACCTGGAAAAGTTGATCGATGCAGCGACGATCGCTGTGCCCACATTAAAGCAGCACATCCGCTTGACTATGCCGGGCACGCCTTTGACCTTCGAGCGATTTACGCATCGCGTCCGGGGCATGGTGGGCGGTTTTCCGCAGAAGAGTTTGTGGGCCGGTTGGGCGCCGCGGATCGATCGGGGGGTGTGGCTGGTGGGCGACAGTGTCTTTCCGGGCCAATCTACGGCTGGAGTCACGCTCGGCGCAATGCGCGTCACTCGCGAGATCGAACAGACCGTGACGCTTCACCAACGACGGGAAGCCATGGGGAGTGAGTGGACCATTGGCAAAGCGATATAGGGTTGTCCAGATTTCAGTGAGGGTACAAGGATGACGAGCAAGAAAGTCAAGGCGGGCGATTTTGCCCCCAACATTCAAGTGGTGAATGCTGACGGAGAAACGATTGAATTGTCGTCGCTGTGGTCGGACAAGCCGGTGGTGCTGGCGTTCCTGCGCCACTTTGGCTGACCGATGTGCCAGGCGATGCTGGACCAGTTGGCCCAGAACACGGAATGGTTCAACAAGCGCGGGGTGCGCGTGGCGGCAGTCACGATGGGCAAGCCATACGAAGCGCAGATGTTCTGCGCGCAGCGCTCGCCCCAGGTGGTGTGTTTGTCGAATCCGGATCAGAGCGCGTACAAAGAGTTCAACATCGGGAAGATCAATGCGCAGGATGTCTTTAATCCGGCGTCGTGGCGAGCGTGGCTGCGGGTGCTGCGGCGCGGTTTCAAGCCGGGTCCGCCGGGCGAGCAGGATGCGCAGCAGTTGGGCGCGACGTTCATTATCGGTACCGCTGGCAAAGTTTTACTGGCGCATTACAACCGGTTTATGGGTGACAATCCAGAGCTGGGGCAGTTGAAAACGATCGTGGAAAAGTTGGGAAAGACAGATGTGGTACGGGTTGCGTGAGGTGGTAAGCGATGACGCGTTCGATCGTATGGTTTCGCAGAGATTTGAGATTAGCGGACAATGCGGCGCTGCTGGCAGCGATCCGGCAGGGTGAAGTGATCCCGGCCTTTGTGATCGACCCTGTGCTGTTGAATTCCGATCGGGTTGGGGCGAAGCGCGTGGCGTGGCTAACGGCGAATCTGCGTGAACTCGATCGTTCACTGCGCGAACGCGGATCGCAACTCATCGTGCGGCGCGGCGAACCGGCGGCGGAATTGCTTCAGCTAGCGCGCAAGGCGCAAGCAACGAACGTGTTCTTTAATCTCAATCTGACGCCGTATGCACAGCAGCGTGATCAGCGCGTGGCGCTAGAACTAGCACAGAATGGGATCACGGTTGAGGCGTGCGACGATATGACGGTGCATCATCCCGAAGAGGTCGTGACGGTAACTGGACGGCCTTATCAAGTCTTCACGGCCTTCAAGAAAGCCTGGCTAACGCTGCCTAAACCAGCGGCGGATGACGTTGAAGCGCTGCCTGAGCAGATGCCACTGCCGCTGTCCGTGCCTTCCCTGGGGATGGATACCGCTGATGCGATTGAATTACCGGCAGCCGGTGAAGCCGCCGCGTTCGATCGGTTGAACGATTTTCTGGAAGAGACGATTTACGTTTATGGCACAGGTCGCAACCTGCTGGATCGCCAGGCTACTTCGTGCTTGTCGCCGTATCTGCGCTTTGGGGCGCTAAGCATTCGGCAGGCGTACTGGGGTGCGAAGGCGGCGATCGAGCTAGCCCCAGTGGGGCGCGATGTCGTCTGGCCCAGGCAAGATAACATCTTGCCCCACAATAGCGCGGAAGCCTGGCTGAACGAGTTGATCTGGCGCGAGTTCTACCTGGCGTTGTTGTATCACTTCCCGCACACCATCGAACAGCCGCTGCGCGAGCAGTTCGCCAACTTCGAGTGGCTGGACGATGAAGCCGCATTCCTCGCCTGGTGCGAGGGCTGCACGGGTTATCCGGTGGTCGATGCGGCAATGCGGATGTTGAACGCCACCGGCTGGATGCACAATCGTGCGCGGATGATCGTGGCGTCATTCTTGACCAAGGATCTACTCATCGACTGGCGCCAGGGCGAGCGGTATTTTATGCAGCAATTGATCGACGGTGATAGTGCTTCCAATGTGGGTGGCTGGCAGTGGGCCGCCGGGGTGGGCGCGGATGCGCAGCCGTTTTTCCGCGTGTTCAATCCCACGCTGCAGGGCCAGCGCTTCGATCCGAAGGGCGTGTTCGTGAAGCAGTGGCTGCCGGAATTGAGGAACGTGCCGATCGAGTTGGTGCACGAGCCGTGGAAGTTGAGCCGCACCGATCAGCGGAAGTACGGCGTGATCATCGGGCGCGATTATCCGGCCCCGATGGTCGATCACGGCTTCGCGCGCGATCGAGCACTGCGCCATTACCGCAGCAACAGCAACTTGCGCCTGGCTGTCAACAACTAAGTCCCACCCCGGGACTCCTTGCCGGCAAAGCTATTTGACCGGCTTTTTTAATCTTGATTTTACATGTGCAAATACTTGACAAATATTGTTCATAGTGGTATATTTTAACCGTGGAGGACACATGGCTATTTATTTATCTTTGAAAGAACTCTGGCGCTTACGCGGGCGCTTTTTGCTGGTCAGTCTGGTCATCGCGTTGATCACGCTGCTGGTGTTGTTCATCGCGGGACTGGCCGAAGGGTTGGGCGCGGGCAACATCGAATATCTCTCGAAGTTGAATGCAGAGGTGATCGTGTACCAGGAGAATTCGCAGCAGTCGATCAGCGCGAGCCGCCTCGATCGCTCGCGGCTCAACGATGTGGCGCGGCTTGCGGGTGTGCAGGCCGTCGGGCCGATCGGGGTGAGCAACGCGACGATCGTCTTCGCCGACAACCGCAAGCCGATCGAGGTGTCGCTGCTGGGCATCGAGCCGGGCAAGCCGGGCGACGTGCCGATTCGCGAAGGACAAACGTTCAGCAGCCGCCGCGCCAATGAAGCCGTCATCGATCGCAATACTGCCTATCGCACCCAGCTTAAGCCCGGCGACACGCTCACGCTCAAGACCGTGCAAGGTACCAACGAGGAGTTCTATGCTCTCAAGGTCGCAGGCCTTAGCGAGGGGCAACAATTCTTCCTGCGCCCCTCGGTCTTCGTCCCTGACATGACGTGGGACAAGATCCGGCCCAGGGGCGGCGAGCCAACCAACAGCGAGCTAACTTACAACGTCTTTGCCGTGCAGTTGAATGATTCGACACAGGTGAAGGCCATGCAGCAGCTCATTGCCCAGCGGCTGGAGCGGGTTGAGACCGCGGATTTGATCACGGCTTACCAGAAGACGCCGGGCTATGCAGAGCAGCAAGCGACGCTGGACACACAGCGCATCTTCACGTTGATCATCGGCGTGCTGGTCATCGGCGGATTCTTCCAGATTCAAACGTTGCAGAAGGTGCCGCAGATCGGCATGTTGAAGGCGATTGGGGCGCGCAATCGCACGGTGGCGGTGGCTTCGATCTTTCAAGTGACGCTGGTCACCATCATCGGCGTGGCCATCGGTGCTGCACTGACACTGCTGCTCGCCGCGAGTTTTCCGGTGACCGTG
>JAUQXC010000295.1 GCA_030834825.1 Thermoflexales bacterium | reverse complement strand
AAGATTGAAACTGCCTTCCACGTTGGCAGCGCAGCAGCGCCTTTCGAATTCCTGGCGCAGGGCTTCAAGCACGGGGCTGCCCAGTTCGGCTACGTCGGCGACGATGTGCAAGCCATGCACCCGGCTGCCTTCCTGGCAAGCCACTTGCAAAGCCTGATCGAGCACGGCCCACCCCGGCGGCGCATCACTGATCGGAACCAGGATGTCCGCGAAAAGCCGATCGCTATAACGCGCCGCCAGTTTAGTCTTGCGCCACTGGCCCACCGCTGGGCCAGATTTCAAACTCGTCGGAATAACCGCGCCTAACATCGCGCGCCCGGCCCGATCGAGCAGTGAGCGCGATCGGGTACTGAACTTTTCCGCCAGCGAGGCCGTCGCTGCCTCGGCCGAAATCGTCCAGCCTAATTCGTGCTGCAAGGCCAGGCGCTGCTCGGCAATCCACAAGTAAAGATCCGCTGCTGTGCGCTGGGGAAAGTCACGCAGCAAGCCCTGTTCGTGAATGGCCACGGCGATGGGTTGATAGGCCTCATCGTGCCAACGGCATACGGCCTCTTCAAAGTCCAATTCGCGCTCCTCGGCTACCTCGCTGAAGTAACGGTGCACTTCAATGTGGTCTTCCAGCTTGGCGTATTGTCCGGGTACACTCACGCTCAAATCAGTCTTCGGGCGCAGGCGATCGAGATGGGTATATTCGAGGAAGTCGGCGTATTCGGCGTTGCGGATCAATGCCTCCCAATCCACGTCGGGCGTCAACGGTGCGCGTGTGTGAACTTCCGTAACATAGGCCGTAATGAATTGGGCGCCCGACTGCCGCGCGATCGAAACGCGATGATGTCCGTCCTGCACAAAATAGGCGGTGCCAATCTGATACACCTCGATCGGCGGCAGCGCCTCCAACGAATGCTGTTGGACATAGCGCTTCAACTCGGTCCAGCGCTCCTCGTCGCTGGCTTTGCGCGGCAGGAAAGTGCGCGTGAAATCGGTACAGCGCCCTACCGTGCCGATGATAGATTCAATAGGAATATCGCGCATGACGCGCGCCGAGCGTCCCGTCAGTTTCAGCTTGTGCAGCACGTCTTCATACGACAACAAGCCTACGGATTTGCCCGTGACGCGCGCCAGGACTTGCTGCAGCGCGGCCTGCTGATGCGCCTGCCGGAAATCATTGATCGCGGATTGTTTGTCAGCTATGAAGGAATTCATGCTTTCACTCAGTCGGGCAACGCTCTATCCCACCAGCTTCTCCAGTCGATCGACCATCTCCGTCAACACGGCAAAGCCCGCTTCGACGGGTTCAGGTTTGGTCAAATCAACACCGGCGATCTTCAGCGCATCCAGTGAGTAGACCGAGTTGCCCGCTTTCAGGAAGCGCAGGTAATCTTCGGCGGCGTGCGGCTTACCGGCGAGCACACGCTGCGCCAGGGCATTGGCCGCTGAGATGCCAGTGGCATATTGATACACATAGTAATCGGCGTAGAGATGTCCGAAGGTGGCCCAAATGATGCCGTGCCGCTCATGATCGATCTCCAGCTGCCCACCGAAGCCTTCGGCAAACAGATCGTCCATCAACTTCAGCAGCGTGTCGGCGGTCACGCCTTCACCGCGCTCCAGGCGCTGATGGATCTCCAACTCGAAGCGCGCCAGCGTGGGCATGATGAAGAAATAACGCAGAAAATTCGCGAAGGCCTCTTCCAACAATGCCAGTTGGAATTGAGCCACGTCATGTGTCTTGAACAGATACGCGCGGACCAGGGCCTGATGGAAATTCGACGCGACCTCGGCCACAAACAACGAGTAGTTACAGTAGACGATGGGTTGGTTCTCGAACGTCAGGTAGGTGTGCATCGAATGGCCCAGTTCGTGCGCCAACGTACTGAGGCTAAACAGATCATCGTGATAACTGGTCAGGATGAAGGGATGCGTGCCCGGTGCGCCGGTCGAGAAAGCGCCCGCGACTTTGCCCTGATTCGGATAGACGTCCACCCAGCGCTCGTCCAGGCAACCGCGACGCACGGCACGCACGTACTCGTCACCCAGCGGGGCCAGCCCGGCGCAAATCCACGTCACCGCTTGCTCGTAGGAAACCGTCGGGGGCTGAGTGGCGATCGGGGCCCAGATGTCGTAATAGCGCAGTCGCTCGACGCCCAGCGCCTTCCGCTTGATCGCCCAATAGCGCTGCCACGTCGGCAGATTCTGGCGAAACACGCCGATCAAGTTATGAAACACTTCCACCGGAATATTGTCCTCAAACAAGGTGGCGGCCAGGGTAGAATCGTGCCGGCGCGCACGCATTTTGAACACGTTTTGTTTGATCGAGGTGGCAAGATTGCTGGCCAGTGTATGCTTGTGCGCCAGATATTCATCCGTCATGCTCTCAAACGCCGTGCGCCGCACTTCTCGATCGGGACTATGGATCAGCCCATCATAGGTCGAGGGCGACATGACCAGTTCTTCACCCGTGCTCGATCGCGCCGGTTTGAATTGAAAATCGGCGTTCGTCAGCATCGATTCGTTCTGGCCGACACCCGAAAACGGATCGGCCAGCAAGCCCAGCAGTTCTTCCACCTCACCCGATCGGATGTGCGCCTGTTTGCGAAATAAATCGTCGAAGTAATGTGCATAGAGCGCCAGACGCGGTTCGCTGTTGGCCCAGCCGCGCAGACGCGTGCGCCCGATGGCGATCAACTCCGGCTCGACGAACGCGAACGTGGCCAACACCTGGCCAGACAGGCTGCGCGCCCGGCCCGCCATGGCGACAGCGGATTGATCGTTGGAGTCTACTGAGCTGGCCATGTCGGCGTATACGGTCAACACTTGCGCGCGGCGCAGGGTTTCATCACGCACTTGTAAACATTCAAACACCACGGCGGCGCTGTCGGCCAGATGACCTTGATACTTTTGGGCGCGATCGGGCAATTCAACGCTGACACGCTTCCATTCGTTTTCCCAGGCTTCGTTGTCGGAAAAAACGCTGGGCGCATTCCAGGTGGCCTGCGGCGGCAGTTCGCTGTGGCGAGGCAACGCTATTTCAGTCATCTTCATCCTTTCGGGGTGTCGCAGATTTCACGAATGCAGGATGCCGCTGCTGGACGACGCTGAAGCCCACTAACCGGCAGCTGTGCTCATCCCACAAGCTCAGCTTCAACGACCGCGGACTGGACCACAGCCTGAATGGTCCCTCCTCTTCAGGCTAAAACCGGGTTTCTGGTCCTGGACCAAGAAACCCGGTTGCATGACACGGCTGCTTCAGCCCGTGCTAGCCTTCGCTGGTCATGATGAACAGCGGCGTCATTTCAAAACTGTGATAGTACGGGCGATAGCGATCAACGTTGTAGAAGCGATCGACGTTGACCAATTTCTTGGTGCTGGTGACAACGTCCAGCGGGATATTGTCATAGCGGCCGTTCTTCAACACAACCAGGCGGCCGTGAATGCCGGAGATGATCAGATCGAGCGCCAGGTTGCCGTAAGCCATCGGCGCGATGGAGTCAATGGCGTCCGGATCGCCGCCGCGCACCAGGTAGCCCAGCTTTTGGTTGATGATGTTAATTTCCTTGCCGTTGTTGTATTTGGCCGAGCGTTTCTGAATTTCCGAAGAGACCAGGTCGCCGATACCGCCCAGCTTCATGTGGCCGTAGGCATCCGTCGCAGCGTTTTGGAAGACCATCTCGCCGCCCTCAAACATGGCGCCTTCCGACACCACGACAATGGAGTATTTGCTGGGCGCGCGATTGCGATCGTAGACCAACAGCTCGGTCAACCGATCGATGTCAAAACGATGCTCGGGGATCACGCAGCGATTCGCCGCGCCCGCCATGGTGGGCAGCATGGCTGTGAAGCCGGCATACCGGCCAAAGACCTCCAACACCATGATCCGCTCGTGCGAGCCGGCCGACGTACGCAGGCTGTTGACCATTTCGATCGTGCGCGTGACACAGGTGCTGAAACCGATGCAATAATCGGTGCCGGGCACATCGTTGTCCATGGTCTTGGGAATGGCGATGACCTTAAAGCCCTGTTTGTACAGGTGCACCCCGTAGCTCAACGTATCGTCACCGCCGATCGGGATCAGATAATCAATCCCCAGCCAATCGAGGTTCTTCAACACTTCCGGTGTTAGATCGTTGTCCTTATCCTGATACTGGCTCTGGAGGTGTGCCGGGACGCTGTCCTTCTTGACCTTGCTGGGCCGCGTGCGCGAGGTATGCAGGAACGTGCCACCGGTGCGTCCGGCGCGGTTGACGATCTCTTCCGTCAAGACTTGGAAGTTATTGCTGTTATCATGGTCTTTATCGCGCACGATATCGACGAGACCGCCCCAACCGCGCCGCAAGCCAATGACCTCATACCCTTCGCGCAATGCCCGAATGGTCACCGCGCGGATCGCCGGATTGAGGCCGGGCACATCGCCGCCGCCCGTCAGAATACCAATCACCTTCTTGCCAGTATTAACGTTTGCCATGCTCAAATCCTCCGTGTACTTGCTGCTCGGCAGCAAAAGATATCATGACGGACAGCCGGGGACTGCGCCTAAAGCGCCGGATAAGCCGGATCATCGCGCAGTGAAGCGAGATCAGTATCCTGCTTCGACCATTCGCGGAGATCGGGCCGCAGCTGCAAAGCCTCCCGCAGCTCGTGCCAGGCTTTTTCCTTTTGCCCGCTCAGCGCGTAGAAACAGGCCAGATTATAACGCATCAGGCCAGACCACTCCGGCCAGTCGGCGACGGCCGCCACACTCGCCTCGTGCAACTGCGTGGCCTGAGCCAGCTCACCGCGCCGCCGATAATGCTCGGCATAATGGAAGATGGGATGTTCATAGCCGTTGCCCATGATTTGGGCCGCGAGCGAACGCGGCTCTTGATCTGAAAAGCGCGCGGGCTGGATGAGATCCTCCTCGGAGAGTGAATCAACCAGCTGCATGAAATCGGCGCAGGCCCGATCGCCCTCGGCGATAATTTCGGCCAGAGTGCGATCATGATTGGTGTTGTAGATCGCGCGGTTGATCTTTTCGGTCTCGCTAAAGTCGGGCAGCGCCTCTGCGTGAAGCAGCGCGGCCAGGCGCGCCAGCGAATTCAGCTGCCAGGCGATCACATGCGCCAGCTCGTCTTTGACCGACCAATTCTCCCAGGTACCGTTGGCGTTGCGCTCGGCCGGATCGAGATCGGCGATCAACTGCTGTTGGAACGATCGGCTCAGCTCGAGCAGCCCCCTCAAGCGGTTCTTGAGCTCAGCCATGGGACATGCGCTTAAAGATGCGGATAGGTGGCACGTGCGACTCGGTCCCATTCCGCAGACGCTGAATGTTGGGACGCAGCGCATACAGTGACAGCAGCAATGCGCCGATGGCATAGACGATGAGCGGCCACGGGTAGTTGCCGAACCAGGCCAGTAGCGCGAACAACACGACCACCCCTGAATTCATGATAATGGAAGCGAGAGATGCGATGCGAATGACGAACATGCCCAGCACAAAAACGGGCGCAATGAACAACATGGCCGGCGGCCAGAACGCTGTGACGGCACCCATATTGGAGATCGTGCCTGCCCCGCCGCGAAAGGCCAGAAAGATCGAGGCATTATGACCCAGCACGCCACCCAGGCCGGACAACACCGGTGCCCAGATGTCGGGCAGCAGCAAGGCGCCCAACGCCACGGCACACATCCCCTTCAAGAAATCGCCGACGACTGTGAGGAAACCACCCAGGAAGCCGCCCGCCCGATAGGCGGTCGTGCCGCCTGTACGACCGCTACCCTCATCGCGCACATCGCGTTCGGTCAGCAACCCTACGGTGAGAAAACCGATCGGCAGGGATCCAATCAAATAGCCGCCCAGGGCGGCCACGATCAAGCGAGCCAGATCCGGCCAGGCCTGGGTGGCCTCAACCACACTCCGGCGC
>JAUQXC010000294.1 GCA_030834825.1 Thermoflexales bacterium | reverse complement strand
GACCGCCGAGCAAACGGAAACGCGCGCGAAACTGGACGCACCTGAGCTGGCGCAGTATGATCAACTGCGGCGGCGCAAGGGCGGTCTCGCCGTAGTCGAGATGGAAGGCAGCATCTGCAGCGCGTGCGGTGTACGGGTATCCGCGCACGTGCAGCAGCAGGTCAGCCAGGCCGATCATCTGGCGCGCTGCAGCAACTGTGAACGGATTCTGGTCAGAGTGTAAATCAGGGGATGACAGTATGAGATTCGATTTCGGTTCATTCATTCTCGGCATGATTCTCGCGTTCGCGATTTCATATGCGGCCTACCAGCGCCGCGAACAATTGAGCGAACTATGGGAGAAGATCCGTGCCCGGATCGAGACCATCAAAAACCAGCTCACCGCCGGCATAGAACTCCGCTACAGCAAAGCGCTGCTGGACTATTGCGATCAAATCGCGCTGACGACTGATCAGGCTGAGTTCGAGGCCCTCTACGTCGCGCAGAAATTTGATCCACCTCCGGCGCGGCCCACCCTCAACCCGATCGATCCCGAGGCCCTCCGGCCTGTGCCCGTGGCGGTGGTCTTGCGCAGCACGCAACGCTTGGCGGTGTTGAGCCAATCGGGAACGGGCCGTACCACATTGTTGTGCCGGCTAGCCCGCGTTCATCTGGACAAACAGGCTCCCCAAGAATTCGGCACCGCCAATCGCCTGCCCATCTTCGTGCATCTGGCTGAAGTCAACTGGGCCAAAGCAAGTGACAACGATCCGCTCGGTGTGTTGTTGGCGGCCGCCGTGGCGCACGTCCCCAACCTCATCGCGCCCAACATTGCCAACTTGATGAAGAATCGCATTCGTGGCAATTCGGCTATCCTCCTGCTGGACGGCCTGGACGAAGTAACGCCGGATCAGCGGGGACACATCGTGCAGTGGTTGGCCGCGTTGTTGACCCATCATCCCAACAATCAGATCGTCGTCACCACCGGCCTGTTGGGCTACGGCGCGCTGCAAAACCTGGGCTTCGCGGCGTTGAAGTTGTCCGCCTGGACTTATCACGAAGTCGATCGTGTCACAGAAAACTGGATCGCGGTACTGGGCGGCGGACGACAAGATCGCAAACTGCTCATCGAAGCCGTGCGACAGCTGTCCGATCTCACCGCCAGTCCCATCGATTTCACGTTGGCCATCATCGACTGGCGCACGCGCACCCGTCTGCCCACAAGCCGCGTAGAAACCTACGATCACTGGCTGGAACGGGCGGTCCGTCCGAGCGGCTCCACCGAAGATCTCCTGAGCGCCGACAAGCTCAGCGCCGCCTTGGGCCAGATCGCCTGGACGATGTATCAGGAACAACGTCTCGATCTGGGTCTCGACGAGATCGAGCAGGCCATCGCCGCGGTACTGCCGGCCCCGACAGCGGAGGCGCAGCCAGCTAAAGCAGGCACCCCTGGCTCGGCGAATACCATCGCACGCGCCATCGCCGACAAGTCCGGCCTATTCATTCCCTATGGTGAAGATGCGTATGCCTTCGCCCATCGTCGCCTGTCCGCCTATCTGGTCGCCTATCATGCGGTGCACAGCAGCATTACTTTGGAAGAACACTGGGATCAAAACGAATGGGCGGAGGTCTTCGATTTTTACGCGGCCTTGACCGATCCCGCCGCCAACGTGTCACGGGCTTTGACAACGCCCGACGACCTCAGCCGCACACGCTTGCTGACCGCTGCGCGCTGGACGGGTTACGCGGCACCTGATGCACCGTGGCGCAGCCGCACCATGGGCGAATTGGCGCGCATCTTCATGCAACCCGAGCAGTTCACACCCGTGCGCGAACGCGCGCTGCACGGATTGGTGAACACCCATGACAAGGGCCTGGCCTTCCTGCTGAAACGCGGCCTCACGCAAACCGATGTGACGGTGCGCAGGTTGTGCGTGCAGGGCCTGGGCCAACTGGGCCGCGAGAGCGATCTACCCATCTTCAACGCGGCGCTGAAAGACCGCCATGTCGAAATACGCTATGCGGCGATTCACGCCATCGCACACATGGCCCGCAACGGTTCCAGCCCGGCCATGGAGCTGCTCATTCGTTTGTTGTTGGAGTTGGACGAAGACGGGCAGCGTTTAGTCTCCGAATTGCTGGCCGACTGCGGCGAAGAAGGCCATCAGATTCTGCGCGAGGCCGCTGGGGAAGATGAAATCAAGGTGCGCCGCGCCGCGACCTTTGGCCTGGCGCTCACGGGCGCCGATTGGGCCCGCGATCTGCTGCAAAAGATGGAACGTGAAGAGGCACAGTGGTATGTGAGGCAGG
>JAUQXC010000293.1 GCA_030834825.1 Thermoflexales bacterium | reverse complement strand
CGTTGTCCCTGGGGCAACGTACCAACTCACACTCCGTGCTCGCGTCATAGGTGACAAGGTCTTCCGGCCCAGTGTCGGCAACACTACGCTTGAGATTAGAGGGCAGACCTGGCAAAACTACACCCTGACGGCGACGGCCACGGGTTCGACGCTGCAGGTCTATCTGCGTGACGGCTACAGCGAAAACGACAACACCCCCGGCGAAATTCAAGTCTACAACGTTGCGCTCCGGCGTGATGGCACCGGACCAAACCTGTTGACGCGCAGCGATCCAGACACCTTCGCTTACATCGATCAGATCGGGGCGGCCCGACTGGACGAAACCCTGCGGCTGAGCGAGCAACAGGGCGTCTATCACAAGTTGACGCTGTTTCACAAAAACGATTTAGTACTCGGTCGTATGCTGGCGGATGGTCTGGCCACAGAGGATTGGTCAATCGACAACTTCTATGCGGGTGGCGCGGTGCGCAATTACCTGAAGGCGTATGCCCGTTACTTTGTGGCGCGCTGGGGTTACTCAACTGCCGTGCACTCGCTGGAACTGGCGAACGAAAATATGCTGACCGTCCCGAGTTACGAAACCGCCTTTGATGTTTACGCCACGCTCCGGCAAAATCAACCGCGTCACATCCTGCTGTCCAACTCATTCTGGGGCTACTTTGTCTCTGAATTCTGGACGGACTCACGTGCGGCTACTCTGACTGACTATGCCGACAAACACTGGTACGCCCGGCAGGGCAGCGACAATGAAGAACTCACCAGTTCACAATACGACGACTCGGCGGCGGTGGCGCGTCAATGCAGTCTGCGGTTCGATGAATATCAAGCGCTGTTTGGCTACGATCGACCGATCGTGCGCGGTGAAACCGGCGTGTGGCCTGCCTCAGGTTACGATCAAATGCCTCTCGGGGCGGGCGCAGCCACGTACTATCACAAGCAATTGTGGGCGCAGGTGGGCGATCAGTGTGGGGGCGAATGGTATATCGCCGGTGTGAACTTCGCGGAATATGCCCGCTATACGGCCTGGCTTGATGCGGAACCGCTGGATGACAGCTACATCCGAGCCGGCACGGACGTAACGGGCGTTGGAGCGATCGTGTCTTCCAACCCCCAAGTCAGAGCCTGGGGTTGGATCAATCCCGTGACGGGTCGGGGCGTGATCTGGGCTGATAACCGCCAGGACACCTGGTTAAATGCCAAAAACGGCGTCAATGTGCCAGCCGTTTCAGCCACACTGACTCTGCCCGGGCTAAGCGGCTCATTTGATCTGACGACGATCAACACGACCACGGGTGCGACGAGCACACAGACCGGTGTGACACAGATTAGCCTATCAGGACTGGCGCATGATGTGGCGCTGCGGTTTGTAAGACACTAATGATCGACTTGTTTCACTCGAGCACCAGTAACGCAGCGTAGTCAGTCTGTCTTCAATGGAACCTCACTATCGCCGATCGCGCGGTAGTGAGGTTCCACTTTGTATTCTACGCTGCCACTCTCATTGAAGAAAGGTAACGGCAATCGTGTAATGGATCGTATAACAGCCGTCGGGGCAAGTGCTGCGCCGACTGTGGCTGCCTTTGCCCCATTCGTTGGCGCTGACGAATTCGTTGGAAACAGTACCCATGGGGTCATGGTCGTCGAACGTGGGGAACCCTGGGTTGTCTTCGTCTGTTCCATTCACAAATACCGTCAGCTTCTCAGACTCGGTCAGGACGAACTGAAAGGATTTGTTAATCGTATAAGTTTTTCCAGAGTCAACATCCTTGGTGCCGCTCGTGGGCCAACGGCCCGTTCGGCCACTGATGTTAAAGTCGAGCCAAAGTTCTCCCGAGGCCGCGGGATCGGCGTCGTCATGTACCGTGATCTGAGTAAATGTGACGGTTATGCGGGCCTGGCGCGGCGGGGCCGTTCTTACGGACAGCTGCAACGTTCGACTGTTGTTGCCTTCATTGGTCTCGGCTACGGTATTAAAAACATCCACACTGGCCACCGAGTCGACTGTGCCGGCATTCGGATAAGCAAAATCAAATGTTAAAGCTTGGGATTGGCCGGCATTCAACCCGGGCACCGAAGTTGACAAGCCGGGATGGCCCGCAAAAGGTTTCCACTGCACCACAAATTTTTGAGAAGGCCCCTGGCCCTGGTTGACTACCACCAGCGTCGCGCGAGCGTTGCCTCTTTGAACGGGCGAAGAGGGGTTGACGGTGAAACTGGCGAGCGTCAGATCAGGCGGTGCCGGGGTAGGCGTAATCCGGGCGATGTTGACGACGGCCGGAATCGCGTCGTCTTCTCCATACACCAAGACCAGGTTGGTGCTTCCCTCGGGGACATTCAGGGTGCTGACATTGACCACGATCAGTTGACTGCTCGCCGCACTCACAGGTACTGATCGCTCGGCGATTTTGACTGTGGGAGATTTGCCCTGGGGGAGCAGGGCGTTGCCCCAAATCTCTATTTCCTGCGTTTCACCCAGGACGATCTTGCTGGGAATGACATCGACAATGTGAGGTTGATTGGAGGTCTTGTCGAGTCGCTGTTGGAGTCCCACGCCGGTGAAGGCCATGTCCGTCGCCCGGACCGAGGGGATCAGCGCCAGGGAACCAAACAAAACCAGGTAGATCACCATGAAAGCGATG
>JAUQXC010000292.1 GCA_030834825.1 Thermoflexales bacterium | reverse complement strand
TTGGCCGTCGCGATATAGCCTTGCGCCGGGTTAAGCGTGCTGGGTAATTCTTCGAATGGAATATAGCCGCTCCACTCGTATTTGCCTGTCCACCCGGGGACCGGCAGACGCCCATCACCCTGGGCACGGATGGGAATGCGTCCCGGCATCTGATAACCAATATTGCCGCTCGTGTCTGCATAAATAAAGTTCTGACTGGGAGTGCCATAAATACTCAAGGCTGCACGGAACTCGTCCCAATTTGTCGACGTATCTATTCGCAGGAAGGCTGCTAAGGTTTTTTCGGGCGCGTCAATAGCTGTCCAGGCCAGCGCAACGGCATAGGGGAGTTGTGAAGCACGCGCATAGACATCACTAATAATTGGACCATGTTGGGTATAACGCACATTGAGTGTGATTGTCGTTGTGTCGGCAATTTGATCATAAGACGAAATCTCGTTCTTGGCTGGCTGGTAATCAGCTGGTAATTTGCCTTTTATTGTCCAAGTTTCTGGGACGATCGTAAGATCCGTCATTCTACCTTGAAATTCGTATTGAGTGCCCTGAATTTTCTCAAGGAATAAATCTTGTACATCTGCTCCCACATTCGTCATTCCCCAAGCAATATAGGCATTATGACCGACCATGACACCCGGCACACCCGGAAACGTCGCACCTGTTACATCAAAAGGACAATTGGTTGTAATGGGTTGGCAGTGCAAGCTATTGAAATACCAGATAGATGGTATCTGAATGCCAAGGTGAGGATCGTTGGCCAGTAAGGGTTGACCGGTAGTAGTTCGATGACCTGCAACCACCCAACCGTTAGAGCCGACATCATGACTGCGGGTACCAGCAAGGGAGTCAAGAAGTTTCAGACTTACCAAGTCCGCAGGAACATCAGACCAGGAGATGCTTGAAGGTATTACAATCGGTTTGGTTTGTGAATCATAGGCGGGGAATAAGTCAGTCAAAATCGCTTGGCCCCCTTCCTCTCCAAATTTTGCCAGTACTTGTGCTCTATACAGTTCGGTGTTCCAGTTACCACTCAGATTCCACGCCAGGGCCTTGGCCCATTGCAAGGTGTCGATGGGTGTCCAGGGTGCTGGCTGGTAATTAAGGCCTTGACTCCCAAAGGCACCCACCACGATGAATTCCAGGGGAAGATTGTTTTGATGGGTAGAAATATACCTATTGACACCATCTGAATAAGCTTGTAATGCAGCGCGATCTGTTTCGTTCAACGCTTCGTAGTCAGCATTTGCAGATCTTCGCCAGCCTAAAACGCGGATCAGCCTGTCCTGTTCTAGACTGGATTTAGAGGGGCTGATCTCTGAAGTTTGCCCTGCCATGCCCCGCCGGCTTACTTCCATTTGCCAGAGCCGATCTTGAGCATGGACATAGCCTTGCATAAAGAAAAGATCATGGGTATTCGCTGCATAAATATGAGGAACACCATTCTTGTCACGAATGACTGTTCCGGGCAGGAGAAGCCCTGTGGCCTGAACTGTCCCATCGATTTGGGGAAAGGCGCTGCGCGTTAGATAGATAAAACTGCCGCCCGCGATCAGTATGACGAAGAGTCCAATGGCTACTATACCAATAATCAACCGACGGATAAAGCGCCTCATTGATTTCTCCTTACCTAACCCGGGCAAGCCGGAACTGAACAGGGTTTGACTTGCTAAACGATCGACGATTCGATATAGTTTCCGCCATCTTGCAGGATGGACGGTGGCGCATGACGACAACGCCCTTGACCGAGAAAAACGCCGAACACTTGGACGGTGTCCTGCACTGTTATGATCGTATCGTTCTCACAGGGAGTCTGATGCCCCGATGCTATCCGCAAGGGATGACCAAGTACCTGACTGCGCAGGGCATTCGCATTTTCGATTACGCTCAATTTGCCTAGCCGCTGGCGGAGCGTCTCCGCGCGAATGCGGACGCGATTGCGAAAGAACAGGGTCTGACGATTGAATACATTCGCAAGAAGAACTTTCGCAAAGAGGCCCGCATTGAAGCCATTCTGCAGAAACGCGGCCGCCAGCCGGGACTGGCCCATATCTTCTCCGCGCTGGAACCCTGCGGGAGTTACAAACCAGGGCATGACAAGACCACGCCTAAAACCTTTCTCAAATCTGACACGGGGAAGTGTCTGCACTACCACTTCTACTTCATCGATGCCGAGTTGGGCTTGTGCTACTTCCGTGTGTCCACCTGGTGCCCATTTCGCATCCAAGTGTACTTCAACGGCCATGCGTGGTTGGCCCATCAACTGACACGAAAGGGGATCCATTTTCAACTCCAAGACAATGCCTTCACCCACATCGCCGATTATGCCGCTGCCAACGAGCTGGCGGCCCACTTGGACGTGACGGCCTTACTTCATCGGCCGTATGAAGTTCGCGCGAAACACTAGTTCTGAAGATTCGACCTCTTGACTTCTAATAGCAGGTCTAATTACCTTTTTAGAATCATGCAGCT
>JAUQXC010000291.1 GCA_030834825.1 Thermoflexales bacterium | reverse complement strand
AGGGTCAGGGCTTCTTCACTGTCGTGCTGTGCCTCGGCATAATTGCCTTGTGCACACGCCGTTCGCCCCAGAGTAACCAGGGCGGTTACCAGCCCATCGCTGTCGTCCGCCGTCTGGCAGAGGCGCCTGCTTTCCTGGCAGCTGGCCTGCGCTTCAGCATATTTGCCGGAAAGGAAAGCCATCTCTCCCAGGCGATTCAGGGTAAAAGCGACCGCTGGCAGTGCGGCCTGCTCGCGCAGGAGAGTCAGACTCTGCTCCAACAGCTGCCGCGCCTCCGCATAGCGACCCTGGCGAAACGTAAACCAACCTCGGCAGGCCAAGGCCCGGCCCACTATGATTTGTCCCAACGACCTGTGATCGTCCTGCAACGCTTGAACCACGCGCCGGAAAGATTCTTCGCCCTCTTGGAACCAGCCCTGCGCCTCATAAAATAAATATAGACCTTCTAAGGCTGGGGCCAGCTCTTCACTGCGCTTATGCGCAACCGCCCATTTCCACGCCGCCCGCACATTGTTGATCTCCAGTCCGATCGCTTCCAACGCCCGACGGAGTGCCGACCCTTTCAGATCGGGCAAACAGCGTTGAAGAAAAGCGAGGTAATAGCGGCCATGCCGATCGCGCGTCTCGGCTTCCACGGCCGGCGCCGCAGCTAACCGCTCCGCTGCATAGTGCTGAAGTAAACTGTGCAGTTGATAACGTTGGCTTGACGCTTCGTGCGAACCCTGGCCGGGCATCGGCGTTACCGGTTCGAGCAGCGATTTGTCGATCAGTGTGGCCAGCACTGCGGACGAGGCCCCGGTCACAGCCAGGGTGGCGGTCCGGTCGAAACTGCCCTGAAACACCGCCTGGCGACTAAACACGAGTTGCTCTTCGGATGACAGCAATGCCCAGGAATGATCGAACACGGCTCTCAAACTGCGATGCCGCTCGGGGACATCGTGCAGTGAGGTCTGAAGAAAATCGACGTTGCGTTGGATTTCAGTGGCAATCTCGTGGCACGCTAAAACGCGCGACCAAACGGCGGCCAATTCAAGACCTAGGGGCAGGCCATCGACAAACTGGCAGATCCGCTTGATCGCCGGCGCGTCCGATCGGTCTAACGGCCGATCCGATCGAATGCGCCGAGCACTTTGCTCGAACAATTGCATGGCAGCCCACTCACCCGCTTCCTCAGCGAGGGGTTCGTTCCCCCCGTCCTGAGGATAGGGCAAACCCGCCAGCGGCATCACCCATTCGCCGTGGATATTCAAGCGCTCGCGCGATGAGACCAGGAGACGAACGTGAGGTGCGTGTCGCAACAACTCGGCGATCTGCTCGACCTCGCTCAGTAAATGCTCGAAGCTATCCAAGACCAGCAGCAAATCTTTCTCGCGCAAGTAGTCGAACAACTCCAGCCACGGTGATTGGTTGCCGGTAAAAGTAAATGACAACGCCTGCGCGAGCGATGTCGCGAATTCGGAGGCCGCCACCGCCGCTAGGGAAACGAAACATACACCGTCGCGAAAGTTGCCCACTTCGTTTTGAGCTGCTTGCACAGCTAGCCGCGTCTTGCCGATACCGCCCGGTCCCACCAGGGTCACCAAGCGATCATGGGGTTGATTGATCCGCTCACGGATGTGGGCCAGTTCCATTTGACGGCCTACGAACGTCGTTAGTGACGCGGGTAAGTTGTGAGTCAGCACCGTGCCCGGTTCAAGCTGTTCGGCCTGAATCTGTTCGTACAGGGCCGTCGTCTCGCGCTCAGGTGCCACGCCTAACTCGTCTGCCAGAATTTGGCAACAGCGTTGATATTGCATCAGCGCCGTGCCGCGTTGTCCGTTAAGCGCCGAGGAACGCATCAATTGCCGCTGGGCCGCTTCACGCCACGGCTCCAACTCGATCTGTCGCCAGGCATAGTGATAAGCGCGCTCGTACCGGCCATGGCGCTCGTGATAAGCCGCTAGTGCGTAGAAGGTCTCGATAGCCTGCCGCTGCAGCAGCTCGCGCTGCAACACCAGCCATTCTTCAAACGCTCGACTGTTCAGAAAGAAGCCGCTCAGCAAATCGACACGATAGAGCGCCGCCGCTTGCTCCCGGCGTGCCTGACAGCTGCCGCAGACTTCAGGGTCGCGATGCGAATGTTGTTGGCAAGCGGCAATCAGACGCGTAAAGGCGGTCACATCCAGATCATAGTCAGCCTGGGCGTTGAATTCGATGGTGTCACGCGTGAGATTGAGAAAAGGAGAGGCCGCGGTCGCTTCGCCGAGGGCCTTGCGCAAACGGTTCAAGGTCTGGCTTAAAGCATGGAGGGCTTTATCGGCCGGCTGTTCCGGCCACAACAACTCGGCCAACGTTTCACGCGGCAGGGGCACGCCGGCATGCCACACCAGGTAAGCGAGCAACGCCCGCGCCGTATCCGCTCCAAAATTTGTGACGGGAACGCGGCCCAGGGTGACCTGAAACGGGCCTAGCAGGTGAATTTCGAGGTGACTCATGCGGTTAACGCCAGTGGTGATAATTTCGTGATAGTCGCCGAGTATAGTGAACAGCAACGTGATGGGCTACCACTTCGGCGCGCGAACGATCTGGCGCAGATTATAGCGCAAAAGCTGTCAGCGGCCTCCCACCCAGTACGCAGTCGAAGGAACGGTTGACAAAACTGTTTAGCCGCTGTGCAGGCACACCTTACCTGTTGATAATCTTGGAGAGAACCCATGCTACCCAAACGCAAATTAGTTACCCTGGTGTTTATCGGTTGCTTGGCTTGCTTGTGGGCCGCATTCCCTCGACCGGCACCCCCAACCATCCACGCCGCACCAGTCGCTTCGCCAGGCGTTATCTTTTTGGAGGGATTTGAGAATGGTCTGACCAGCGGCTACAACGGCTGGTCGATCGGTGATGCCTTATCGCCGGGAACACCGGCGTACTGGGACGATGTCTCGTCTAGCTTTGGCGGGGAGGGCACCGCGAGCGGATCATCCAAAGCCTATTGTGCCGGTCACGGCTATACCGGCACGCTCTACTCTCCGGCCTATCAGAAGAACATGGAAAGCTACCTGCGTCGCACCGTGGATCTGCGCGGCTATGCTTCGGCCTCGCTTTCGTTCTATCACAAGATGCCGTCCATTGAGAACGGCGATTATGGCCAGGTGACAATCAATGCCACACCGATACGGACCTACCAGGCGAGTGTTTCGGAGTGGACTCAGGAGACGATTAGCCTCGACAACTACACCGGACGATCCATTACAGTGCAGTGGCTTTTTAACTCGGACTACGTTCAATCTCAACTCAGGGAAGGCTGGTACATCGACGAGATTGAGATCTCGGCGGCTACGCCAACCCGGACCGCAACACCGACACCCTCTCGAACTCCGACTTACACACCGACGCATACACCGACACCCACTTCGACGACGTCGACTGGAGGTACATCCACTCACACCCCGACACCTACGCCGACTCTGTCGTTTATACCTACACATCACGTTTATTTGCCGCTGGCCAGAAAGTAGGGTTTTCGTCTCAGCCCCGCGAAATTTCGCGAGAGCCATGTTACTCAAACTATCAACCAGGAGAACCACGATCATGCACCAAGTCATTTTTACCAGACGAATCGCGCTGTTGCTTGCTATGTTGCTGGGAATTCTGGTTACGTTGGAGTTTACACACACCACACGCGCGCAGACAGTCATCGTTTATCGTGTGGACCAAGATGCGCCCGGACCTCTACACGATGGCTTGACCTGGACCAGTGCTTACACGACGCTGCAAGATGCACTAACCCAGGCCAGAACAGTCGCTCCGACAAACACGCTTGAAATCTGGGTGGCTAAGGGTGTGTACTACCCGGATGAAGGCGGTGGATATATCAACAATGATCCCGGAACCAACTTCTCACTCATCAACAACGTGTCGCTGTATGGTGGTTTCGGTGGCTTTGGTATCAACGAAACGACGCGTTCACAGCGCAACTGGGCCACTCACTTGACAGTGTTGAGCGGCGACATCGACCAAAACGATCGAACTGATCCGCGCGGGATCGTAACCGCCACAGCAAGCATCAGCGGAAGTAATGCCTATCACGTCGTTACCGCCAATACCGTTCAGACGGCCACAGTTGACGGGTTTGCGATCACCGCCGGGAAGGCGAACGGGGCGGACTTCAATGACACCCTCGGTGGTGGAATGTACAACGAGGGCGGCAACCTGATGCTGACCAACGTCACCTTCAGTGGCAACTTGGCCGACCGCCGGGGCGGCGGGATGCTCAATGCAAGCAGTAGCAATTCAAAGTTGGTGAATGTCACTTTCGACAGTAACTCGGCTGGCACAGGCGGTGGAATGGCTAACGAATTCAGCACTTCACTGCTGATCAACGTCACCTTCATTAGCAACCGTGCCACCTTCGAAGGTGGCGGGATGTACGACTACTACTTCGACAATCCGACGCTGATCAATGTTATCTTCCACAATAACACTGCTGCCTACGGCGGGGGAATAGCCAATACTTACTGCATCCCAACGTTGATCAACGTCACTTTCCATGGCAACTCGGCTGACAGCGGTGGTGGGATTTACAATTACAATAGCAGCCCGATGTTGATCAACAACATCCTGTGGGACAATATGGCTAGCAATGGTGCACAAATCTATCGTGATGCGGGTAGCACCATCGGCATATCTACCATCAACTACAGCCTGGTGGAAGGTGGTTGCCCAGATTCCTCCACTGCGAATTGTGACGCGCACTTACTCACTAATGATCCCCAATTCGTGAATGCCGCTCACGGCGATATGCGCCTGCAAAGCAGCTCCCCGGCTATCGACGCTGGCGACAGCGACCCCCTCGTCACTATTGGCGTCGCCACAGACCGGGATGGCAAACCCCGCTTCGTGGATATCCCTGGTGTTGTCGATACTGGGACAGGAGGGCCTCCTTTCGTGGACCTGGGCGCCTTCGAGGTGGTGAAGAACGTTTACCTGCCATTGATTACCAAGCAGTAACATGCTGGTATCCAACGGCAATACGCGATGTAGTTTTTAGCCAAATCCTGGGCCGCCGAGAGTGAGCAAGAGAGTGTCCACTTTGGCTGGTCGGTGGACACCACCGGAGAGCGAATCTTGCCTCTCGTGCCTAAACGAGCAACCAAAGTGCATGGATAAACCATTTAGCAAACCACCCACCGAATATCAATCCTACCTCCTGCGCCTCTGGCGCTCCAACAAGCGTCACCCCTGGCGGGCGATGCTCGAGCAGGTGGGTAGCGAGGAACGCCACAGTTTTACTGACCTGGAAGGTCTGTTTGCCTTTCTACATGCTCAGACCACCGATGACCAAGGAGAAAACCGGCAAAAGACACTCACCAAAGAATAGACCTCATCATTAACCATTCTCCAAATTATGAATAGAAAGGATCAAGCAGTATGTTCAAGAATTCATTCGGCATGATAATCGTGGTTTGTTTGGTAACCGGTCTGGCGTTAAGCATCAGTATCAACCTGGTCAATGCCAGTGAGTTGCTAGCCGGGCCTGATAACGCCATCCAACCGCCTAGCGCACCACTGCCCGTCGGCCCGTTTGTCGAGCAGAATCGTTCGACCAATCCGCTGCGGCCGCCGCTGCCGGCGGAATTCAACGATATGGCGAGCGGCCAAACGTTTCAAATTTATAACGACAGCACGCTGGCCTTTGTCGATATCGACGGCGATGGAGACCTGGACGTCTTTGGGCACGGTGGCGGCTTTGCCGACCCGTTGAATGAAGGCCGCCGTCTCAACTTTTATCGGAATGTGGGCACGCCGCAAAGTCCCATGTTTGAAGAGCAAACGTATACCAACAACCCGCTCACTTACACGATCGGCGCCAACGCCCGGCCGATCTTCGCCGACATGGACGACGACAACGATCCCGATTTGTTTATCGGCGGCCAACAGCCTAAGTCTTCCAATTACGGTGTCTTTTATTATCAGAACATCGGCACGTCGACGGCCCCACGGTTTCTTTTGATCAATGGCACGACCCCTCTCGTGACTGGAGTCGGTCGTTCACCCGCTGTGGCCGATGTGGATGGTGATGGCGATTTCGATCTGCTCGTGGGCTGGTACTGCACCAGTTCCAATCCCGATAACGGGATGTATTT
>JAUQXC010000290.1 GCA_030834825.1 Thermoflexales bacterium | reverse complement strand
GCCGACGTAATCGGTCGAAGAGCCGCCCACGCCGCCATAACCGCCACCACCGCCCGTCGCTCCACCCCAGGTCGCGCCAGTGCCACCACCCGGTCCCAGGCCCGTCCCGCTTTGCCCTGCATAGCCCCGGCCGTTGGCGCTCACCTTAGCACCAGCATCAACTTGCATATTCTTAGCAAAAATGGTTACGCCTGCTCCAGTATTTCCATCTCCCTGCAAAGTCAGCGTAGCACTGTTGATGACACTCACGTTGGTAAAGGTATAGACACCCGGCGCCAGAATCGTATCGCTGGTCACATTCAAAGCGATGGGATTGATGACACCAAAGGCTTGGATTTCCGTTACGGCCAGCTGATTGCCATGCAAACTTTGTCCATAGATGCGGATATAAGCGGCATGAATGGGGGTGGGGAAGGTAAGCAAGCGCACCGAGCGGTTGGCCGTGCCGGTCAGAGTATCGGTAGAGACCGTGCTCCATGTCTTGCTATCCAGTGAAACCTGGATGGAGATCGTGTCTGACGAGGCTACACTTATATTTCGTCCCCAGCCCACCAGGAGTTGATCAATGTTGTAAGCGCTGCCCAAATGGAGCTGTAACCACGATCCATCGCTGCCACTACTCGTCCAGGCAGTGCTCAGTTTCTGATCGATTGCCCTGTTGACGGGAGCCATACCCGTGCTGGAAGCAGATGCCCATTTGCCTCGAGATACATTCGGAGCAGACGCTACCACGACCGAGTTCGGAATGGTCAAGGTTTGTGTGACTCCGTTGACCACTCCCTGCAACGTGACCGTATAGATGCCACTCTGCTCGTAAACGTAAGTGGGCGAATTTTCTGTACTAACACTCCCATCGCCAAAGTCCCAGGTAAAGCTTTCCCAGGCAACATCAGGCGAAGCGAGGTTGTTGAAAGTAACTGTCAGCGGTGCCATACTCCAAGTAGTCGTTGATTCAAAAGCAAGCTGATTGCGTGGTATGCTCTGTCCAAAGCCGGTGGTATCGTTGCTGGTCGAACCAGCGGCGCTTGAGGCATATGAGCCGATACTGGCGAGGCGGCTAACATTCGTCGCATTGAAGCCAGCGGGACTATTCCAGTAGAGTCGATTGGGGACGTTGTAGTTGCTCAGGCCGTCATCGTATGCCTGGGTGAAGAGTAACTCCTCCCAGCCATCGCGATTGAGATCGGCGGCCAGGATACCACGCGCCCGATCGGTGGGCAACAACGCTCGATTCGTGGTGGTAAAGCCGCTGCTGCTGCCCCAATAGAGGTAACTGTTGATGTCATACTTGCTGCCATCGGAGTAGTTGGCCAAGGCTAGGTCGGGATAGCCGTCCTGATTGAAGTCGTCGATGGCTTGGCCGTACGCGCCTTGCGTGGGCAGGCCGCTGCGATTACTCGTGCTGAACCCGCTCCGCGTGCCATCCCCCCAATAGAGGTAACTGTCCAGGGTGTAACTACTGCCGTTGTAGTGATTGGCAAACACCAGGTCCAAATGACTGTCATGGTTCAGGTCAGCGGCACCCACATCAATTGCGCCGTAGGTTGGCAGCGAGGTCACCGCTTGTGTGGCGTAGCCTACAGCCGACCCCCAGTAGATGATGCTGTTGATGCCATACCCGCTGTTGTAGTAATTGGCAAATACCAGATCGAGGTAGCCGTTCTCATCCAGATCGGCAATCTCGATCGCGCGTGCGCCTTGCGTCGGCAACAGGCTGCGATTCGTCACGGTATAGCCGGTGGCCGAACCCCAATACAGATAACTGTTGATGGCATAGCCGCCGTTGTAGTGGTTGGCGAAGACCAGGTCCTGATACCCGTCTTGATTCAGGTCTGCCGCGGCCACCGCCAACGCACCTTGTGTCGGCAACTCCAGTCGGTGCGTCGAGGTGAATCCTTCCCGGGTGCCATCGCCCCAGTAGATCGTGCTGTTGATGGCATACCCACTGCCGTTGTATTCGTTTGCAAACACCACATCCAGAGCCCCATCGTTGTTCAGGTCGGCCACCAGGTTCCCACCCGCACCCAACGTCGGCAGACTGGTCCGGGTCATCTCCGTGTACCCCGTGGGACCACCCCAATAGAGGTAACTATCCAGGGCATACGTCGACCCGTTGTAGTAGCTGCTCACTACCAGGTCGGTGTAGCCATCGCCGTCCAGATCCGAAGCTGTCCCAGTGGGTTCTGAATCGATCATGATGTACGCCGGCTTAACTTCCGTGTCGCTGCCCATATCTGAATTGATCGTCAATGTGACGGTATAGTGCCCCGGCTGAGCATACACATGCGTGGGCGAGACTTCTGTACTGGTGGTTTCATCGCCAAAGTCCCACGTTTGACCGGTGATCTCCACAGCCGGTGCTGAGAGATTGTCGAACGTCACTGCCAGCGGCGCAAGCCCCCGCACACTCGAACCACTCGCAACCTGAAAATCGGCTTGGGCATGCACGGGCAAAGAAATCACTCGTCCAAAGCCGGTGGTATCGCGACTGGCAGAACCAGCGACGCTGGAGGCATAGGAACCGATGCCTGGGAAAGTACTGAAATTGGTCAAGGTAAATCCAGTCGAAGCATTCCAATAGATTCGATTGGGGACGTTGTAGCTGCTCAGGCCGTCATCGTACTCCTGCGTGAACAGCAACTCCTCCCAGCCATCGCGATTCAGATCCGCCGCCAACACGCCGCGCGCCCGATCGGTTGGCAGCAACGCTCGATTTGTGGTGGTGAAGCCGCTGCTGCTACCCCAGTACAGGTAACTGTCAATGTCATACTTGCTGCCATCAGAGTAGTTGGCCCAGGCTAGGTCGGGATAGCCGTCATGATTGAAGTCGGCGATGGCTTGGCCGTACGCACCTTGTGTGGGCAGGCCGCTGCGATTACTCACGCTAAACCCGCTCCGCGTGCCATCCCCCCAATACACGTAACTGTCGCAGAGGTAATCACCATCATACAGATTGGCGAACACCAGATCGAGGTACCCGTTCTCATCCAGATCGGCGATCTCGATCGCGCGTGCCCCTTGCGTCGGCAGCAGACCTCGATTCGTCACGGTATAGCCGGTGGCTGAACCCCAATACAGATAACTGTTGATCGCGTGACTGCCGTTGTGGTAATTGGCGAAGACTAGATCCTGATACCCGTCTTGATTCAGGTCCGCCGCCGCCACCGCCAGCGCGCCCAGCGTCGGCAACTCCAGACGCTGAGTTGCGCTGATCCCGGCGCGTGTGCCGTCCCCCCAGTAGATGGTGCTGTTGATGGCGTAACTGCCGTTGTAGTGATTGGCAAACACCACATCCAAGTCCCCATCATTGTTCAAGTCCGCCACCAGGTTCCCCGCTGCTCCCTGCGTCGGCAGACTGCTCCGCGCCGTCTCGGTGTACCCCGTCGAGGTTCCCCAATAAATGTAACTATCCAAGGCATAGGCGCCATTATAGTAATTGCTCACTACCAAATCTACATACCCATCCCGATCCAGATCCGTTGCGGGGCCGGGAGGTATGACGATGGGTGTCGGCGTCGGAGCTGGTGTCTCGGTTGGCGCTGGCGTCGGCGTAAGTGTCTCCGGATCCTGCGCAACCGGATGCAGCGGTAAGTGCTCAGCAGGGGAAGAAAACGATACAGCGCCTGCATCGGCGAACACTGCAGGCGCTGTGACAAGAATGAGTGAGAAAAGAAGGGTTAATCCAATTGACCAGGTTGCGCGAAGCAAAGATTGTTTAGGCATGGCTGTCCACCTTGTATGAGGAGTTACAGAATACTTGAAAACCGGGCACCACTTTGTTCACAAACGAGTTTATGGTGAATGTAAAATTCCGATAGTAATGTGTGAATGTAGACTACTTCGAATGAGCGTAATTGAAAGATGATGTTGGATGACACCGGGTGTTGATTTATGAGGTGTAATAGAGGTAGCTACCTGGTGTATCACGTCACTCACTCTAATTGGCATATCACGCTGCCAGGTCCTGACAAGAATCTAGGCCACTCAAGGACGCGCTGACTCGGACATCAAGTGATTACATTTTCACATCATATCACTCCGAAAAGTCGGAGCTGCACTCCGAATCAACTCCGAATCAATGCAAGTCACCACAGAAACGAAGTTGGTGCCGACCGTCCTGACAAAGGGATGTGGCTATCCAGATGTGCCTGGCGGAACCACCTTTTGGACGCGCCTTTCGCGGGCCGTGTCACACGTGATCTCGTTCAAAGCGTGAATATCGTGATTATGCCTGCCTAGCCCCACAACCTAAATGTTTGCTTTGATTTGAACGAGATCATGCCAACAACAGGATACAACCAAGCCTCAGACTAAACTATAGAGGTGGTTTTCAAATTCCGAAGGTACACCTTCCATAATTGGAGCGTAAACCTGCATTTAAGACAATGCTGCTTAGAGTTGCTAACAAAATGAGTTTTGGACTCGCTCCTGTCGGGTATACTGATCAAAAGAATTTACGACAGGAGATTGACCAATGGCGAAACCATTAGTGGATGATGCCCTCTGGGCCGTCATCGAACCATTATTACCTGCGCCCAAGCCGCGGCGCTTTCGGTACCCGGGCCGCAAGCCGGTAGACAACCGCCGTGCGCTGACAGGCATTCTATTTGTGCTCAAGACCGGCATTGGCTGGGAAGACTTGCCCCAGGAGATGGATTGCGGCAGCGGCATGACCTGTTGGCGGCGCTTACGGGATTGGCAGGCCGCGGGCGTGTGGCAACAGTTGCATGAAGTCTTGCTGGCACGCCTGCACGGGGCGGACCAGCGGGATTGGTCGCGCGCGGTCGTCGATAGTGCGCCGCTCCGTGCGTTAAAAGGGGGGCGCACACCGGGCCGGATTCTGCGCCTTAACAAACAGATCGCCTGGTTTGAAACGCTGGTGAGCGAATCAGCCAGCCAACACCTAAAGGATCAGGTGGCCGCC
>JAUQXC010000289.1 GCA_030834825.1 Thermoflexales bacterium | reverse complement strand
CACGGTGGCGTTGGCCAGACCGGTGTTGCTCAGGATGATCGTGAAAGTCACCAGGCCGCCTGCCTGCACGGTGGTGGCATTCACCGCCTTGATCGAGGTCGCGAGATTGGGCAGCAAGTCGGCGACGTGGAAGATCGCGCTGGCCTGTCCACCTCCGGTGCTGTGCGTGAAGAACGCCGTGTTGGTGATCACCTGGCCCGAGGCGACATTGTTGGCGACGACGGCCGGAACGGTGAGCGTGACGGCGTGGTTGCCTGTGATCGTGCGCGTCACATCGAGGTTGCTCCCATTCACGCCCACGGGCAGCGTGTCGGTGATGCGCACGTTGAGCGTATTGGTGATGACGGAATTACGCACGACGATGGTGTAAGTGATGGGATCGCCGGGCCAGGCCGGGTTGTGCGTCAAGGCGACACTCTTGGAGATGTCCAGTGCAGTGCCTTCCGGGCCGGGCCAACCGGCTAAACGCGCCAGCAGCCACCACAGGGCCTGGCCCTTGCGATAGCAGTTGAAGGGATGTGAATGTGCGCAGTCTCCCATGGTGGCGGCCAGATTACATTCGGCCTCGTGCGCCGGATCAGTGCACCAGTCAGTGCACCAACTGCAGCCATCACTCTCATCTGGATAGTAATTCCCGTCCGGGTCGTAGCTTTCGATGTCGGCAAAGTCGAACAGGATCTTGCCGTTGTTGTGGGCAAAATCGCGGATCTGATTGTTACGCAGATACAAGTTGCCGGTGGGACCTGTTCCGACTAAGTGGCCTGTCATGTAGACAAACTTCACGGCGGGGAAATCACTCTCCAGCCCGTTCATTAGATTCAAGTAGAGGTCGATGTCCGCCGGATCAGAAGTGTCGGCCTGTCCGCACCACGACCACATGACCAGGTTGCGGTTGTTGCCAGGCGGGACCGTGCTGCTGAGATATTGGCGGGTGAGAGTGGCCCAGGTGGTTCGATCGGGATTGCCAAGATCACCACTGGGGGTGTAATCATCCAGCGAAAACACGCCAGCCTGAAGCGCGCCACTGGTGTTATAAGCGTACAAGGCATCAGTGAACACGCTCAAGCCTGAGACTAACTGGCTGCCATGCGAGGTGTGCCCGTAGCTGGCGCGCAGCAGCGCCTTGGCCTGCTCGATCCAGTAAGGAGGAATCTGGCTGATGTCGGTGGTCGTGTGATCAATGATGATCGGTTGATCTGCCGGGGCACGCGGCGGTGCGACAACCGGTTGCGCGGCGGTGACGATGGCCGTTAACCCTCCGGCCAAAGCGCCAACGATGACGAAGACGGCGACGATGCGCCTAACGGCGGCGCGAACAAAGACTGCGGATTTCATGATGTTTGCTTTCTTTCTCCCCCGCTGAACAAAAATGGTTATGGATCGCGTTTGAAAACGGTGTGCGAAGAAACGGCACGTCTCCTCCCAGGTAAGCTTCTATCGTTGAATTCTACTTCAAGATGACGGGCAGGTGCACCAGCCGATCGGTCGGCAGCAGCTTGATTGTATCGGTATACACCGGCGTCGGGCCGAGCATTGCATTAAGCGTGATCGTGTACCAAGCGTAGTTGGTCAAGCCGGTCAGTGAATGGGCGCGTGTGGGACTGAGGATGTTGCTGATCGTGAGCGGCACAGGCTGACTGTAATACGCGATACGCCACGTGCTGGTCACGGGCGGCGTTACATTAATCGTCCAGGTCAAGTGGACCGCGTGACTGCGCGGCTGACCAAACAGTCGCAGGGCGGGTTGAAACTCAAATGCGCCGATGTCGGGCAGACCGATCCGCGTGTGGTTCTCTGCGTCCCGATCGATCTCCGGCACGACCACGCCCGCATCAATCGCCGGCGAGCCCGGTTGCAGGTGAAAATCCTGGCTGGCCGGATTGACGAATTGGGGATCGCCTATTACGGCCTGGCTGCCCGTCACTTGCGCCTGCCGCAGAAATAAGTTGTGTGAGGCTGTGACATTGCTCAAGTTAAGCGCCTGGGCACTGGCATCGATGGCGAAAATGTTGTTGCGCGCTTCAAGTGAAGCAACATTGCCCCGGACGCCGGAATGGTCGAGGTTGTAAAAGACGTTGTGCTGAACTTTCGCCTGTGCGTTGCTGTTCCAAAGATTGATACCCTGATCCAGGCCGATGAAGATATTGTTGTAGATGCTGGGCCAGCGCGCATGCGAATACACGCCGATGGACTGCCGATCGGCGTGCACATACTCGAAGACGTTGTTGCGAATCGTGATGGTATAGGCGGTGGCGCCGCCCGCGAACAGCCCGGACATGGTTGTGGTGAGCTTGCAGGCGTTGTGCTCGATCAGGCCGCCGGTGGTGAAACCGCTGGCGTCTTTGGGATCGACGATGATGCAGAACTTGTTGCCGGTGTCCGAGCGATCGATGTAGTTGTGGTGAATGTAGAAGCGATCGGTGGTGTCGAACTGGATGCCGTCGCCTCCTGCGTGGGCCTCGCTGGGATCCTCAAACCATTTCTGGTTGACGTGCGTGATGTGGTTGTAGCCGATCTCGATATCGGCGAAATACTGCACGAAGATGCCGTCGTCGCCGGTGTAGGCGATCGTGTTATGCAGCACCTTGGTGCGATGGCCGAAGACGCGGATACCCCACATCAGGTAATGCGTTTGATCGACGCCGTGCACGTAGCAGTTCCAGGCCACCCCGTCGCTGGGCCAGGCCCCGGCGGCAAAGTGGATGCCGCTGGTGGCGCGCGGTGAGACGATTTCGAGATCGCGCACCGTTACAAAATTTTGCTGAACGTTGATCAGGTGCGTGATGTTGGTGGAGGCATCGGAAATAATCGGGCGGGGATCATCTTCCGGGCCATAGGCGCCCAGCAGCACATTCTCCTGATTGACACGAATTTCCTTGGTGATAGGCGCTATCGTGCCGCGCTTCTGCACATAGGCCGTATTCGGTTGGACCGTTACATTATTCCAGGAAGCCAGGGGCGTGGCCGGTGAACTGCCATTGCCGGGGGTGGACGTCGAGGGATCGATATAGACGATGTTGGCATAGTCCGCCGGGCTTTTGGGTTGAAACCCGGTAGCGGCGTTTGCGCCGAGCGGCAGGTCAAGCGCCAGGCAGATCGCTAGAGCTGTTAGGATGATGAATAAATTTCTCCGGTGTAAGGGTTTCACTCTGGATAGCCTCATTTCAGAATCAGCGGCAGATATATCAAGCGATCGGTGGGCATGAAGCGCGCCGTATCGCTTAAGACCGACCAGCTTTCCAACCGCGTGCTCAAAGTGACGGTGTACCAGGTGTAGTTAGTCAGCCCGGTTAAGGTGTAAGCCCGAGTAGAATTGAGCAGGCCGGTGATGGGCGAGCTGGGCGTGCCCGACCCAGCGGTGTAGCTGATCGTCCACGTAGAAGTGATCGGCACCGAAACGTTGACAGCCCAGTTGAGATAGATCGTGTTGCTATTGACAGCCCCCGTCAATTTTAAGGCGTCCACTTCCCAAGTCAGAGCCGTCACGGAGTAGGGTGGTAGATCGAGTTCGTAGGAGTTGGCGAAATTGTTCAGCGCTTGCGTCTGGAGCGTTACTTGCGTGCTGTCCTCGTTGTTCGCGTGGAGGCTGGCCGGTGCGACTTGATAGAGTGTCGCCTGATTCGTAGGGCTTGCCGGCAGCGCCAGGCGCACACGTTGGGTTTGATCGCGGCTCAGGTTGAAGAGGATAGTCGAGTAGCGTAAATTGTCCCTGAAAGCAAAGGATTGAATATAGGTAACTGTAATGGGTTCACTCACGCCGTTGATGGGCGATTGGCTCCAGCTGGGATTGTCGCCACCCTGAATCGTACGCAGCATATTCCCCTGAATGGCATGGTTCACCAATTCCACGCCCAACCAGGTGGGACGTTTACGGCCGGTGGCGGCGACATCGCGCAGCATGCCCCACAGCCGCACCCACTCATCATTTTCCATTTGAAACGAGTATTGCAGCGATGCGAAAGCAGTCTGTAGGGTGGCATTGAACTCGCGCAGGTACAACAGCATGTGCAGCGGTAAGGCGACCGCGCCACCCTGTCCGGCGACGAAATCGTTGCGGATGGCCAAAGGCACAGAGCCACCCGTGGTGTGGAAATTGAGTTCATAGATTGCCAGCTGAGTATTCTGCCCGCCGCCGCGCTGGATCTCGGAAACGGACTCCTGCACGCGCCCATGCGTCACATCGTCCAATGGGCGGGCAAACAATGGGCCATAAATCTGCTCTGTCGTGGAATAGACGGATAGCTCGCCAAAGTAGGGGGCCAGCGCGATCGTATCGTGGTTGGAACTATTGCTTTCGATGTAGTAATTCTGTCCGGGCCAACCGGCTTGACCGCCGATGATCAAATTAAAGCGCGCGGCTGCGTAGTACGGGCTGCTCTTGAGAAGAGCGAAGCGATCGCTGGCAATGGCGCCCAGGCGTTCGCCGCCTAAGAGTGAAGC
>JAUQXC010000288.1 GCA_030834825.1 Thermoflexales bacterium | reverse complement strand
GCATGAGCCGACCTTACGCAGGGAGATCGATCAATGTGCCGAGATTTTGACACCGATCCTGAAACTTGATCTGCGCCGTGTGCTCTATCCCGCTCAGCAAGAAGTGGAGTGGGCTCAGCCACAGCTCGCGCGCGCTATCATCGGGCAGGTTGCTTACTTCAGTGTGGCCTATGCTCAGGCCTGCTTGTGGATGGAATGGGGAGTATGTCCCCAGGCAATGTTCGGAGTTGCCGCAGGAGAATATGTCGCAGCTTGCCTGGCAGGAGTTTTCTCTTTAAGAGAGGCCCTGGGTCTAATCGTAGCGCGTGACTCTGGACCAGAATCATTTGCGGTTCAGATCAGAAAAACCAAATTGAATCCTCCCCGGAGTGCCTGGGTGTCCAACGTCACGGGAGCCTGGGTCACTCAGGAACAAGCCACTGATCTAAACTATTGGATTGGGCAAGCACATCAGACGCAATATTTGGCTCAGGGTATGGAGCAGTTGTTAAAAGAGCCGGAACAAGTTCTCTTGGAAATTGGTCCTGGTCGGATGCTGAGCACCTGCGCTTTGAAGCAGACCACTAGAGCAGACCACCAGGTTATCTTGTCGGCACTGCGTCAGCCTCAAGAGACTCAATCCGATTTGGCCTTCGCCTTGACTGTCTTAGGCCAGCTCTGGCTGGCGGGCGTTCATGTAGACTGGGCTGGCTTCCACAAACATGAACAACGCCAGCGGATCCCTTTACCTACGTATCCTTTTGAACATCAACGGTATTGGCTTGATCCTTACCGGCCCAGTCCAGCTACCAATTTGCCGCCACTCGAAGTAAGCGCTAAAAAGGCCGATATCGCTGACTGGTTCTATGTGCCAGTTTGGAAAAGCTCTCCATCCCCTAACCTCAAAGAATGGACTGGGCCTGCCGAAAGATGGTTGCTGTTTATCGATGAGTATGGTCTGGGGTCTGCCCTTGCCGATCAACTGGTGCGCGAAGGCCAAAAAGTCGTTACGGTAAAAGTTGGAGAGACTTTCAGCCGGCTCAGCTCCGAAACTTATATCCTCGATCTGTCTCAGCGCGCTGACTATGCCGCACTCTTTCAGGACCTACAGTTATCGAATAACTTGCCGCAACGGATTGTGCATTTGTGGGGCATCACGCCGGCGCCTTCCGCGCAATCCAGTGTCGCGTCGTTCCAGCAAGCCCAAGCGAGAGGCTTCTATAGCGTATCCTTTGTGGCGCAGGCGCTGAGCGAGTACGTTTTGGCTGACGAAGTTCAGTTGTGCACGGTGTCGAATCATACTCAAAAGGTGGAAAGTGGAGATATTCTTTACCCAGAACGGGCCACACTCACAGGCCCTTGCCAGGTAATCTCTCAAGAGAACCCACGGATAACGTGTCATCAAATCGATATTGCTTTGCCACACGCCGCTGTCCCGGTACTCCAAGCCCTGAGTCGCCAACTCTTGGCCGAGATCAGAATGAGCCAACCCGAAGCGCTGATTGCTTACCGTGGGCAGCAGCGTTGGCTGCCCGTTTATGAACCGGTACGCCTGATGGATGATAATCAACCTATCCGTACTTTGCGCGAACAAGGCGTCTATCTCATCACGGGTGGCTTGTGGGGCGCCAGTTGGGCCTTGGCAAATTATCTGGCCCAGACCATACAAGCCAAATTAGTGGTGGTCGAGCCTGAAGATTTCCCTCAAAGAGAAGCTTGGGCACAATGGTCGGGAAGTGACAGCCAGCCAGATCGTTATATACGCCTCCAGCTACAAAGCATTCAAGCCTTGGAGAAGGCCGGGACCTCCATTTTAGTAGTGAATGCCAATTTGACGGATGTGGCGCAGTTGCAGAATGTATTAGCGCAAATAGACACGCACTTCGGAGCACTGCATGGCGTTATCCATGCTGTCGGCGGACTAGGGTTTGATACCTTTGCCGCTATTCAAGATATCGATGTTGCCAAAGGTATCCAACCCTTTGAATCCAAACTGCAAGGCGTGTTTGCTTTGGAAAAAGCGTTAGCGGGTCGCAGTGTGGACTTTTGTCTCTTGGCCTCTTCGCTGGCTTCTATACTAGGTGGAGTTGGCCAGGCCGCTTACGCAGCTGCCAATCTTTTCTTGGATGCTTTTGTCACTAACAGCCCGGCTCCTTGGTTGAGCGTCAACTGGGACGCCTGGCAATTTGAGGGCGTCCATCAATATGACATCGCGGCGACACCGCAGCTGGCGCAATTCGCCATGTCCCTCTCGGAGGGTGGAGCGGCCTTTCGGCGTATCCTGTCGGCCTATGCTGGTAAGCGCATCATTGTTTCCACGGGGGATTTAATGAGCCGGATGAAACGCCGGGCAATAGCCCGGTCGAGTGGCTCGAATGGGGAATCAAGAAAACTGAAACAGCACGCCCGCCCAGATTTGACCACGGCCTATGCACCTCCCACCACTGAGCTGGAACGGACAATCGTCGCCATCTGGCAAGATACGCTCGGCATTGAGAAAATCGGTGTGGACGACAGTTTCTTTGAGCTGGGCGGTGATTCGTTAATTGCCGTCAACACGATCACGCAGTTGGAGAAAATCTTAAAGGCAAAAGTGCCGGTGGCGAACCTGTACCAAACGCCTAACATCCGGGCCTTGGCAACTTTGTTGACCCAGGACACAGCGCAAGTGGCCCAACACGAAGTGACGAAGCTAGAGGCGCGCAAAACGGCATTGGGCCGCCGAAACGTGCGCCTCCATCAGCAACACAAAGGCTAAGCTGGCAGGCGGCAGAGGTGAACATGGCGGGCTTGATTGAAATGGACGAAGAACCGGATGCCAGTTTGGGTATGGCCGTCATTGGCATGGCAGCTCGTTTCCCGGGCGCTGACGATATCGATCAATTTTGGGAGAACTTGCGCGATGGAAAAGAGTCCATCCATTTTTTTACGCCGGAGGAATTAAAGACGGCCGGTGTTACTCAAGTCGAACTGGACGATCCTCACTACGTCAAAGCGGCCCCGCTCTTGAAGGGGATTGATTTCTTTGACGCCGCTTTTTTTGACTATACGCCTATAGAAGCCAACTTGATGGATCCTCAGCAGCGGCTTTTGTTGGAATGCGCCTGGCAAGCTCTTGAACATGCCGGCTATGCCGGGGAGCATACTCTCGGAACAACCGGAATTTTTGTCGGAGCCAAGCTAAACACCTATATGGTCAACTTTCTCGTTGACCGAGAGTTCATGGCAAGTCCGCAGAACAGATTGCAGGTCATGCTGGGTAACGCCGACTTTGGTTTGGCGACGCGCATCGCTTATAAGCTCAATCTCACAGGCCCCTGCTATATGCTTCAAACCGCATGTTCCACATCATTGGCGGCCATTCACCTGGCCTGCCAGAGCCTGATGCTGGATGAGTGCCGAATGGCTTTAGCCGGTGGTGTGGCGATCGAGGTGCCGCACTCTGTGGGTTATTGGTATCAATATGGCGGGCTGACATCGCCGGATGGACACTGCCGTTCCTTTGATGCCAAGGCGCAAGGCAGTGTTTTTGGCAGTGGTGTGGGCGTGGTCGTGCTGAAAAGGCTGGACGATGCACTGGCCGATGGCGATACGATTTACGCAGTCGTTAAAGGAACAGCCGTAAACAATGATGGCGCTTTGAAAGCCTCTTTTACCGCGCCCAGCGTGATAGGGCAGAAGGGCGTTATTCAAGAGGCATTGGCCTGCTCCGGCGTGGAAGTCGATTCCATTTCCTATATGGAGGCGCATGGTTCGGCGACGCCGCTCGGGGATCCCATTGAAGTGACGGCGTTGACCAACGCCTTCCGCGCAGGCACAAATCAGAAAGCCTTCTGCCGTCTTGGTGCGGTCAAGAGTAATATAGGACACTTGGATGCGGCCGCCGGTGTCGCCAGCTTCATCAAAACAGTCCAGGCGCTGAGACACAAGCTGATTCCACCCAGTTTGCACTTTGAGCAGCCTAACCCCGAAATAGATTTTGCCAATAGTCCCTTTTTCGTTAACACAGAATTGACCGAGTGGAAGACCAACGGAATCCCCCGCCGGGCCGGAATAAATTCCCTGGGCTTCGGCGGTACCAACGTTCACGCCATTTTGGAAGAAGCCCCACCAGTCACTCCTTCCGGCCCCGCCAGACCTTGGCACTTGCTGACCCTATCGGCTAAAACCGAGGCGGCACTGAATACGGCTACGACGAATCTGGCTGAATATTTAAAACGGCAAACGGATACTAACCTGGCCGATGTCGCTTACACGCTTCAGCTGGGGCGCCAAAGCTTCAAGTATCGACGCATGGTTGTCAGCTGTGATTCGCAGGATGCCGTGGCCGCGCTGCAAGCGCCGGACCGTACTTTAACCGGTGTCCAAGACATGACCGGGCGACCTGTCGCATTCATGTTTACCGGCGCAGGTGATCAGTATGCCAATATGACGCTCGAGCTTTATCGTACCGAACCAACCTTCCGCACCGAAATCGATCGCTGCGCCGAATTCTTAAATCCGCTTCTCGGCTTTGATTTGCGGTCTGTTATTTATCCCGACAAAGATCAAAAGACCGTCCAAGCTCATACCACCCCCCCCCTTAATTTGGATTTGCAAAAAATACTGCGGCCCGAGGCGCCGCCTGATGAGGCAACGAAAAAACTGAGCCAAACAGCTGTGCTCCAACCGGCGTTGTTTGTCGTCGAATATGCACTGGCCCGCTTATTGATGGACTGGGGCATACAACCTCAGGCCATGATCGGTTACAGCACCGGTGAATATGTGGCGGCCTGTTTAGCCGGAGTGTTTTCGTTGGAAGATGCATTGACGGTGGTCGCCCGCCGGGCCCAACTCATAGCAACGTTGCCGCACGGTGCGCTGCTGGCTGTCATGCTTTCGGAACAAGAAGTTCAACCCTGCTTGGGTCAACATTTAGCGGTCTCAGCCATCAACGCACCAGCCATGTGCATTGTCGGAGGCTCGGAAGAAGCCATCACTGAAGTGGAGCAGCGGCTGGCCACGCAAAGAATCGCTTGCCGCCGCATACAGACTTTACATGCTTTCCACTCGACCATGATGGAGCCGATCTTAGCGAAATTTGCCGCTTGCTTTAAAGGCATTACCTTGAAACCACCTTCTCTTTCCTTTGTATCCAATGTGACGGGAACGTGGATCAAGCCCACGGAGGCCACCGATCCTGCTTACTGGGTAAAGCACTTGCGGCAGACGGTCCGCTTCGCAGAGGGTGTACAGACTTTGCTCGTGGAGCCGGAGCGCATCTTGCTCGAAGTAGGTCCGGGCCGAACGCTCTGCACACTGGCGGCCCAACTGCTTCCCCAGGGTTCCAGCGTGATTGTGCAGCCTACTGTGCACCCTCGGCAGCAACAAGAATCGGATGTGGCTTTTTTGCTCACGGCGGTAGGCCAACTTTGGCTGGCGGGGCAACACATCGATTGGCCACAGCTATACGCCCATGAGCGGCGCCATCGCTTGCCTTTGCCGACTTATCCATTCGAGCGCCAGCGTTATTGGGTCGACGCCAAACTCACGACCGGCAATGATGTGCCGGGGAATACAGTCGACAAAAAGCCGGACATAGCCGATTGGTTCTACGTGCCTGTCTGGAAACAAGCCTTGCCGTCTAGCATGCCGCCACAGGCGGCAACGCTGGCGTCAAGTGAATCAATGGCGGCTAAAACTTGTTGGCTCATATTCAGCGATTCATATGGCTTGGGCATACAACTCGCACAACGGCTAAGGCAACAGGGGCAGCAGGTCGTGATGATAACGGCTGGAGCTCAGTTTGCCCGATTGGAGGACGCCGCTTATACCCTTGATCCGCAACAGCCGGCTGACTATGATGCCCTGCTCAAGGCCTTGCATGAATCAGATCGTACTCCGCACAAGATCGTGCATCTCTGGTCCATCATATCGCGCGAACCAACCTGGTCACCGCTTGAGTTCGCCGAAAAATGTGATGCACTGGGTTTCTCTAGCCTGCTTTTCTTGACTCAAGCGTTGGGCCGGCAGCCCTCCGGCAACACGTTCCACATCGAGGTTGTCTTTAATAATGGGTTAGAGGTGACGGGTGAAAAGACCTCATACCCAGAAAAAGCGACGTTACTGGGCTTGTGTCGAGTCATTCCACAGGAATATCCGAATATCACCTGTCGTGGCATTGACCTCGATTGGCCTCAGCCGAGCCTAAGTCCGATAGAGAATGGCATTGAGCAACTTGCAATTGAATTGGCTACTCAGCCAACAGACCGCGTGATCGTTTTTCGGAATAATCAGCGTTGGGTGCAGACCTTTGATAAGGTACGACTTGATAGCGCCGACCGATCGCTCAGTCGGTTGCGGCAAGGGGGAACTTATCTTATCACCGGCGGCCTGGGCGGTGTGGGTCTAGCTATCGCTCGGCATTTGGCTCAGACGGTACAGGCTCGCTTGGTGTTGACCGGCCGATCCAGTTTTCCGGATCGGGCGGAGTGGAATCAATGGCTGGCTACGCACCCTAATCAGGATGCGGTGAGCAACAAGATACGCAGCATACAGGCCCTGGAAGAGCTGGGGGCGCAGGTGGTGGTTGCCCAGGCAGATGTAACCGATGAAGCCCAGATGCGGGCTGTGAGCCTGGCGGCCTGCCGGCAGTTTGGAACCATCCACGGAGTCATACAGGCCGCCGGTGTCCCCGGTGGGGGTGTAATCCAGATCAAAACGCCGCAGATGGCGGCGCAGGTGATGGCGCCCAAGGTTAAAGGCACGCTTGTTCTTGAGGAAGTGTTTAAAGCTGTGGAATTGGATTTTCTGGTGCTTTTCTCTTCGCTCAGTGCCTTTCGAAGTGAATTGGGGCAGGCTGACTATTGTGCTGCCAATGCTTTTTTGGACGCGTTTGCTCGGCACAACACCTTGCGTCACAACCGGTTGACCATCGCCATTAACTGGGGCATGTGGCGCGAGGTAGGCATGGCGGTGAATACCTTATCCACCTTGCCTGAGGCTTTTAGAACGTGGCAAGAGAAACAACTTGAAACGGCGATGTTGCCCACAGAAGGCGCAGAGGCCTTTGATCGGATTTTGTGCCGGGCGCGTACCTGGATAAATTCATTGCCGCAAGTGATCGTCTCCTCGATTGATCTGCAGACAGCGATTGAACAGGTTGAGGCACTCACCCAATCACAAATTATGAATCAGCTGGGGCAATTGCCCAGACTGCCTGGAACGACGCGGCCCCGGCCCAATCTGAAGACACCTTACGTAGCTCCGCGCACCACGGCCGAGGACATACTGGTTGGCATGTGGCAACGGGTTTTGGGTGTTACGCCCATCGGCGTCGATGATAATTTCTTTGATTTAGGTGGGCACTCACTGCTTATCATGCAGTTGATCAATGAAGTCTATCAGACTTTTAAGGTTGAATTGGCGATCCAGAGCTTGTTTGATCGTGCGACCGTGGCGGGCATGGCGCAGTTGATCGACACGACCGGCCAACAGCCGCCGGCAGTTGATGTGACGCCGCTTGCCGAGCGTTTGCGTACGGCCTTCCCCACCGAACGGGCACGTCTACTCGAAGACTACTTAAAGCAAAGGGCGGCTTATAGTTTGAATATTCCGGCGGACCAGCTTCCTCAAGATGGGAGCCTGGAGTCGTTTAATCTGGAATTGTTGGCGCTTGATCTGATGCAGAGTCTAAAAAAGGATTTGCAGCTGCAACTTTATACCCATGAGATCATGGCCCGCCCGCTGATTCAAGAATTGGCTCATTTCATTCTGACTGAGCGAGAGCGCCTGTTTAAGTTGGCAACACTCACGACTAGAAAGCCGTTGTCGGCTTATCCTCTGAAACCTTCTGGACGGCGCGATCGTGTGAATCGTTTAGCTTGCCAACCGGCTCGGAAAAATAGACGGATGCTCTTTCTCCATTCTAGCCCACGTGCCGGATCAACCCTGCTACGCGTGATGCTCGCTGGTCACCCCGGCATCTTTTGTCCACCCGAGTTGTCTATTTTGTTCTATCAGGATATGGAAGAATGGCGGCAGGGAGTCAGCCTGAGCGGCCAGAATTTTCGTGAGCAATGGCCGGCCCGCGGGTTGCATTCGGCCTTTGTTGAACTCTTAGGGCTGGGCCAGCACGAAGGCTGGAATCTGCTAGATGATTTAGTGGCCCGGAATCTACCCATTCAGGATGTTTATGGCCGACTTCAACAGCTGGCGGGTGACCGTTTGCTGATCGATAAAACTCCGCCCTATTCACTGGACCTGGAAACACTTGGGCGCGCCGAGGCATTGTTCGAAGCCCCCCAATATATTTTTCTTGTCCGGCATCCTTATGCCGTCATTGATTCACTGTTGCGCATTCGGGCCGACCGGTTGTTTTGTGCACGCCTGTTTGAAGATGACGATGTGGAACCCTATGTTGTTGCCGAGGCGATCTGGTCGCTGTGCAACCGTAATCTACTTCAATTTTTCGAGTCGATTGAGCCTCAACGTTATCGGTTGATCTACTATGAGGAATTAGTCAGCGAACCGGAAAAGGTCATGTCGGATTTGTGTCAATTTCTGGGAGTGCCTTTTTATGAAACTCTTCTAAATCCTTACGACGGCAAACGCGAACGTATGACAGGCGGTCTCGGCGACCCCAATTTTTTTCAGCATGATCGGATTGATACCCGTTTGGGCGAGGCCTGGAAGAAAGTGAAATTACCTCGCCGCCTTGATGAAGCGACGCGACAATTGGCGGCCCAGCTGGGTTATGAATTACCGGAGGGCAGCGAGCCGCCGGCATGGAGCCCCGCTGAACAAGAACGACTATGGACGAATCTGACCGAACTTTCTGATGGAGAAGTGACGGCTATGCTCGATAAACTATTGGTTAAGGAAAGATAGTCCAGTCGTGTGAGTTTCAAAACCTAAAAAACTGCTATTCCTATTTAGTTGGGTCAGCGCTTTGAGTCACGGCCATTTCGTTGTTAGTGAAGATTGATGTTAAGTGATCTTTCCCAAATATCAGTCTGGTTTTAACTGAAACCTGGCCAAAGTGTATCTTTGCGTGATGATGACTCGTCTATATGTAGTAGAAGGGCAAAGTGGGTGAATCAAATTCAGACGCCAAATCTAACATAAGGGGTCTGATAATTACAACTGCCCAAATGGAGGGAAAAATGGAAGAAAGAGCGAACAATGCCAAGACGACCCTGAACCACACAATCGCAACTGTCGGTTTAGGCCTGTTGCTCATCTGGTGGGGCGTGGTGGTTATAATCGGACCTTTGACCCTCGGCATCGGTGCCATTGGCACAGGATTGATTTTGCTCGGTATAAATCTGATTCGATTACTGAGTGGCATTCCAACGTATGGTTCAACCACAGCCATTGGTA
>JAUQXC010000287.1 GCA_030834825.1 Thermoflexales bacterium | reverse complement strand
GCGTGTGATCACAAACGACAACACATACTCGAATGTGACGAACCGTGCCCCCTGGCGAACTTCGGCGCGCATCTCGCCTACGGTCATCCGGCCAATGCCGCGAATCGCTGCAAACGTGCTGCCCATGCTCATTCCATTCGTATTCATGTAAAAACCGGGTTCTCCCTGTTAAATTCAAATCTGTTTGAACAGGAGAAGCCCGGTTTCTGCGGTTACTACTTCTTCCGCCGCGATTCATCGCGCCGCATCAGCAGAGGCAGCCCCAACGCCGCCGCGGCGGCGCCGGCAATCGCCGCCGCTCCCAGCGCGGCCTGCTTCACCGTCTTGGGTTCCACCCCGGGCATCACCACCTGCCCATCGCCATACTGGCGGAAGAGCTGCCCCCACTTCGTTTGCAGGGCCGCTTCCACACGCGGCCGTCCCACGAACGGGTACCAGTACACGTTGTGATAGAAATTGCTGGCAAAGTAACTCCACGGCACCAGTGGCGAGCGCAGCAACACGCCCTCCAGCGGCTTCAAGGGACCGTGATAGATCATCTTCTGGCCCTTGCTGGCAAAGGTATCGGTCTGAACGAAGTTCCACGGAATTTCCTGCTCGATGTCGTAACCGACGATCTTGATCTCGCGCGGGTTGGCAATGCCGAAGCCGCGTTCATGCGCCAGCCGCAGGAAGGGAATTTGCATGGGATCGAAGCCTTGTAGTTTGGCCGAGATCGCATCGATCGCGACCTGATCGCTCGACGCCAGCAGAATATCTTTCTCATGCCAGTGCATGGCGCGCGGGCCGGGGCCATCGCCGGCAAAAGTCCCATCCATCACGGCGAAGATGCCGCTGTGAATATCCTGCTGGATTTGCAGCAAGTCCACCAGGGTCTCGTGAATCACCGCATGGGTCCAGTGCCGCTTGCGGTGCAGCAACCCGCCAAAGGCGTTCTTCATCGCTCCGGTAATGGTGGTGAAGACGTGCGTCTTGACGGTGGGCAGCTGCACGATGTTCTTGCCGATGAACGGTTCGGGGATGTAGATGCCTTCTGGATAAACTTTATCCAGCACGAGAAACGGCTGTTTGGGCTTGTACTCCACCCATTTTACTTCCGGCTTGTACAGGTAAATGCACGGCACGTTGTACTTGTCAGTGACGAAGCGTTGTTTGTTGTTCGCCTCGCCGTCGGCGGTATCCACGACGACCGTGTCGTTGTGGGCGCCGATCAGATTATAGCCATCGGCCTGCATCGTCTTGATCACGCCTTCCAGTTGCCAGGGCGCAGTCGAGCAGGCAGGATACCAGGTTTGCCAGGAGATGTTGATCTTCAGCAGCGTGTCTTTGTCCTGGGGGAGCGCCTGCTGGTAGTCCGCCAGATGCAGTAACTTATCATAGTCTTGCAGAACGGTATCAGGCGACGTCTTGACAACGGCGACCGTGCCTTTGCCCGGAAATTCAGTCATTCACTATTCCTCCACATTGGATTCAGTAGAGTCATTTTACCCGACAGGGAGTGGGGAAGCAACCCCCTGAGGGCACTACCGGAAAGACCAGCCGCAAGATCGCTCGCGCGGCCGCCATAGCCTCAACGTTGTTCTTTGAACATCGTTGATGGTATAATCGGCGCATCGCAGATTATTTTCGTTTTATCTATTGGCTCTAAGGAGCGG
>JAUQXC010000286.1 GCA_030834825.1 Thermoflexales bacterium | reverse complement strand
CGCCAACTGCACTACTACACAACAGGGTGTTTTGCTCAATTGGGAATGTTTGGACTGTCGGCCGCCGAAGTGCCCGTGCCGGCGGCCGTGCCGCCCGACCGGATTTATCAAGCCTTTGGAATGGGTGGTCGTTTCGCCGCGGTCAACGATGGCACGGCCCTGTCCGGCGCGCCTGTGGTTGTCCCGCATTATGCGGCCATGGTCGCTTCGCTTCATCCACAGGAATCTGTCAGGCTATGGCGGTGGCTACTGGATCACGGATACTTCACGCCTTTGACGAATGTTGAGAGCATCACGTTTGCAGCAAACGCGAATTGTGATGATGCGGCACTCGTCGGATGGAACCAGCTCAAGGGATCGTGGAATCTTGCGCTGCAAACCTTAGGGTGGGGACGCTATTTGGCCGAGCGAGGTGGCCTGGTCCCGATCGGGTGGCAAGCCACCACCAAGAACGCGCTGCTGCAACGAGGGTATCGGCTGTTAGTGCTTGCTCGATCGGTGCCGCCCACGCCTACAATCACAGACACAACCTGGACCTCGTCGCGTGAGTGCGAGAATCCCGACGAGGCTACCGTCGGACAAATGATCTGGCGCTCAAATGCCTCCGGCTCTCAAGTTCATGGACAGTTTGGTGCGGCCGCTGAATCTCCGTGGCTGGCAAAATCCGGCTACGTGAAATATACGGCGATCGATATTCCCGCACTCGATCAGGTTTACCTGAAACTGCGCTATTCAAAGTATAGCTCGGCGTCTGTGCCCATCCTGATCTATCTGGACGATGAGCCCAATCCCCGGGCTCAACTCAACCTCGTCGATCAGGGTGATTGGAATCGGTTTGCCTGGACAGCGCCGATTGCTCTCGGCCAGGTCGCCGCTGGAATTCATTCGCTCAAATTCGCGACGGACGGGCAGCAGTATGGCGTGGCTGATCTGGATATGTTTGTCCTTGCGGCAGAATCACTTGCCGCATCGACCATCACTTCTCAGACATCGTTAATACCCACGGAGACACCGGCCGTACCACAAGGGGCTAGTGCTCAGGCCTCGTGCGAGGGAAAACCATTTAACCAGTGGGGCGCACCCGGCACCTATGTCTATCAGCGCAATGGCGGTGATCTTGTGACTATTGTGCTGAAACCGGGAGAAGCACTTCCCAACCTGGGAGTGAGCGGGCCAGACACCATGGCAATGGCAGGAACAGAAGACGTCACAACTGGCCTGGGGACATTTCGCGTCACACACTTAGCCGCAGGCAGAGACTACAGCATACTGACAGGAAGACTTGATCAAGTTAAGGGCTCTTTTCAAAGACACGAATGGTACGTCTGCGGGTACGGTTTAGTGAAGCTTACTTCTTCAGACAGCGGAGTAAAATTGCCCGGAAGCAATTCTTATTCGACTCGCGTCGATCTAGACCTGGTATCCTTCACGCCTCTGACGACAAACTAAGCCTGTGTGCTCTATTCTCGCGGCGATTCAGCACGGTGTGGCCTATTTTTCGTCCATCAAATGGCCTACTTTTCGATTGACAAAAACAGCAGGCGTGTGTGTCTTGAACAGTGGCTGATTCGAAACCTGGATCGAGAAGGGTCGGTGGTTTATTATCTATTCTGGGACGGAGAATCGTATCAATGACACGGATATCAATTTGTCCAGCGATCCGAAACGATAAGCTTTATCCAAACTGACTACCACCACACGGTGTTCTTCTACCCAGCCAATGAGTTCATCAATTTTGATCGCCCCGCCAACGTCGGAGATCAACGTGCATGACGCCTGCGCTGCCTCGCAGACCGTAGCATGTGGTGCATATGTAACCGCCAAATATCGCCGGCGATAGTCGTGTAGGAGAGCCTTATCTCTGAGTCAGTTTCATTAGCAATGAGGTCCGACAAATGTCGTATCTGCTGACTTCCAGATCCGACAACAAAGAAATGCTGCTTGAAGGGTTCAAAGATCAGGCTATAATATTGCGTAGAATCCCTAGTATACGCTGTATTATTTTGAGGCCAATCATGCCTAGATCGCCCTCATCAAGTTCGATCGTTTCCGCAGAAACGCGCTTCGCCGGTTCTGATCTAACTGCCGTCAAATCGTTGTTACTTCCCACCAATGCCGACAAAGACACGCGCTCGCGGGTGGGTGGATTCGTTGCGTGGCTGGTCGAAACTAAACGTGCCTGGCACGATCCTGATCTTGCCCTGTATCGCGATCACCTAAAGGCGAAAGGCTATCACGCGGCAACGATCTCAGCGCATCTGTCCAGCGTGCGAGCCGCCTATCAGCGTTTACTTCGTGACAATGCCTTGCGCGCTTCGTGGTTTGATTCCGCCGGCGCGGAGTTGCGTGCTCTGCGTGCTGCTGACACGCTGGCTAACCGCAAAGCCTTCGTCGATGAACGTTACACACGCTTGCAGAACGCGATCGATCCGCAGAACTCGCCGGTGCAAAAGATCACCTCTCAAGATAAGGCCGACAGCGCGCAGGTTCGTCTGACCCGCGCGCAGGCTGAGGCACTGTTGCGTGCGCCGGGTGTGACGCCGTTGAGCGCCCTGCGCGACACTGCGCTCATTGCACTGATGTTGTGCACTGGTATCCGCGAAGCTGAGGCCTGCGCGTTGGAAGTCGACGATTTGCGGCAGAAGTTGGGCGGAGAACTGGCGCTGCATATCCGGAAGGGCAAGGGTAGCAAAGAACGCTTGATTCCCTATGGTGATCTGGCCCGGGTGCTGGTGATACTCGATAAGTGGCTGGAAGAGGCCGGTATCAGTGAGGGCAGCGTATTCCAATCATTCTGGCGCGGTGGCCAATCACTACGTGGGCCATTGTCGGTGCGGGCCGTGGAGAACATCGTTAGTCAATATCCAGTAGTGACGGAACGCGGCAAGAAATTGATAGTGCATCCCCATGATCTGCGAAGGACGTATGCACGACGATTGTATGAAGAGGGATTGGACATAGTGTCCATATCGCAGAATCTAGGCCATGCGTCCACGCGCACAACGCTACTCTACATTGGTGAGCTCGGCGCCGACAAGCGCCGTGCGCCAGGCGTATATTCTTTCGACCTAACGGCGTTGGACGATATTGCGTGATTGCCGGTGCAGTAGGGACTGGGAAGGCGGATATGAGCGATTTGCAACGGTATGTCAAACAGCGCGCCAGGCGTGATGAGGTCTTCGCACAAAACTTTGAAGCAGGTTACACTGAATTCAAGCTAGGTGTTGTTCTGCAACAGGCCCGAGACGAGATGGGCCTGACTCGGGGAGAGGTTGCACGACGATTACACACGAGCAAGACTGTTGTCTCACGCATCGAGAATCATGCAGGCAATATGCGGTTATCGACCTTGCGGCGCTATGCTGAAGTTGTTGGTTTTCGCTTGCAGATCGATCTTGAACAGTACTGATTCATCACGGCAGCCCACCGGCCTTGCCGAGGCTCTGACCTGTGTGGATTGTAACTCAAGTTCAATGAATCGCCGGCGAGTTGGTCCTCAATGCCGGTTTAGCGCCGCGCGGTCTTTGCCGGTGGATTGCCGATATATTGCCGATACTTTGCCGATAATCCATAAATTCGTTTGCGGTTAGAAGGATCGGCTATTTCCAGCCATCCGGCATCTACCCAGTCGTGTAGCAATACCCGCGCCATGCGAGGGGATAAGCCCAATGCTTGGGCCACTTGATGAGTGGTGATGTGATCAGTCTGATTAAAGAGCGCCAGAACGACTCGAGCGCGGTGATCGAGCCGGCGCATTTCTTCTGGCTCGGTCTGCACCCCTTGCTCTGCCAAACTGAGCGCTTCTTCACGAGCCGCCACGAACACGTCTTTGAGCGTGCTCATGAAATACTCCAGCCAAGCCGTAAGATCAGCTTCGGCTCGTCCCTCATAGTAGTTGTGATGAGGATGTACCGCAAGTGAATGGTAGTAGGCGTCCAGGTCACGCGCGTGATGTTCTTCCAGAGAAAAGAAGCCGCTTAGCCCATAACCACCCCGATGAAGAATGAATGTTGCCAGAAGACGGGCGGTTCGACCGTTGCCATCATAGTAGAGATGAATCGTGACAAACTGATAGTGGATCAAGGCCGCAATCAACGGTGCGGGCAGGTTCTCTTTTTCGGCGCGGCTCACCCAGGCGACCAGGGCCGCCATTAAGCCCGGCACATCTTTGGCCTCCGGCGGCATGTAAATCAGGCTCCCCGAGGCCGCCTCGCGGATGACATTTTGGCCGTCGCGGTAGGGTGTTGGTTTCGTTCGGGGGCCTTTCTCGACCAAGGCGTGCAACTGGCGGATCAGGTCTTCGGTCAGCGGAGTCTGGCGCGCTGCCCATTCCTCGACACGCAGCAAGGCGTTCCAGTAATTGCGCACTTCGCGAACGTCCCGCTCGCGGCTGTGGAACTGCGTTTTCTGCCCTTCGATAACCTGCTGGGCTTCAATCAGCGTCAGCCGATTGCCTTCAATGCGCGTGGAATAGTGGGTCGAGCGAAGCCGTGCTCGCCGGCGCAGTTCGTCACGGACGGCAGGCGTCAAAGGTGTGTGCTCGACGACCGCTCGCGCGGCTTCAATGTCCATCAAGCAGCGCGCGATGAGCGGCGTAAGCGAATAGTGAGGGTGTCAGGGAACTTGCGGGGTAGCCATGGTGATTTAGTCTACCATCGGATGCCTAACATATCAACTGCCGTGAGTCTGCACTCCTGTAATATAATGCATGGGCAGTCTCCGCGAATTCATGAAAGCTCTTTACGCCTGGCATGAACGCATTCGCTCGTTCGAGGTCTTGCGCGTGTTGTTGCTTGACCTTACCATGCATCTGGGCATCGAAAAGACCTTTGGTGTAGCTAGCGGCGAAGCACGCAGCCTGAGTGCTCGATTTGGAGCAACCAGGATAGTTTATTATAATGTCTATATAGCCAATTACCCTTTGTGTTGAGGCTCTGCCATGCTTGATTACGCCAATCTATCTTCTGAGGAACGTATCCGCCGAGCTGTCCGAGCGGTCAAGCAAGGGCGTACACCGGCTTACACCGAAATTCTTCGACGGATTCCGCCAGCGAACAAGATGGCCAATGCGAACAGCCTGTTCATTATGGCGCGCGACGCCCTGTATTTCCAGGAGATCCGGCGGGGGCATTCCCCTGAAGAAGCGATGAAGATTGCCGCACAACGACTGTTGAGCTTGCATGACCGATAATCCCATTTCCCCTGACGATCAGCGCGCCTTCAACCTTCGCCTGTTTACCACCTTAGAATCTTTGGGCGTGACCTATGCCATCGGCGGCTCTGTAGCGGCGATGATGTACAGCGAGCCGCGCTTCACGATTGATGTTGATTTGATGGTGTCCGCTCCGCTAAAGCAACTCAATCAGCTGGTACGGGAAGTCCAAAGCTGGCAAGTGTATATCACGCCGTTCGAGGCCATTGTCGAGACTAATTTGTCGGGTGGCATGCCTTTCAACATCATCGACGGCACGATTGGCACCAAGGCGGATCTATACATTGCCCAGAATACTGGTCTAGATGCTTCAGCGATGGCGCGACGGCGCAAACTGGTGTGGGACCGTGAAACGGGTACTGCTGCGTGGTTTCTCTCACCCGAAGATGTCATCCTCTACAAGCTCAGCTATTATCGGCAGGGTGGCGAAGTCGCTCAGAAGCATCCCACCGACATTGCCAATATGCTGGATGTGATTAGCTCGGAGTTGGATCTGAACTACCTCTCCCACTGGGCTGCAGAGATTGGCGTCGCTGATCTCTGGCATGCGTTGTGGGAGGAGTTTCAAAAACCGTAGAAAAGCAATCAGTGATCCAGTCAATTGCAGCTTGTTTTAGAGCTCCACGTAATCCCCGGTATTTTCCTTGTACAACGCTCTTCAAGATCAGCTAGCAACGCTGCTTGCTCGACGTCATGCGCTAATGCTCAAGCACATATATGGCCGCGGAGATAATCCTGCTTGACAACAGGCCGTCAAGCAACTATCACGCCAGGGGCGCCGGTTGTGAGGTGTATCGATCGATTCTATAATCCGCGCAGTTATTTGCCAAGGGCGATGGATCCAGATCGTTGGCCTGAGCGAGGAACCCTGATGGCTTTTCAATTCTCCTCAAGCGTGCGAGACCCGCATGTCCGGTGGTGTGAGAAGAGGGGCGGGCGACCCGCCCCTCCTCCTCGATCGGTGCGTGGGATCGAAAGCAGTTACCGCTTGCTCGAACAAGTCCGGGGTAAGACCACCGCGCGCAATGCGGCCTTGTGCTTCTTGTGGATGGGTATCGCGCTGCTGATCGGGAATATTTGGATCGCCTTGCACTGGAAATTTCTCCGACGCCGGGGTTCTGGCCCCGCCGCGTCGCGCGGCAAGCGTTCATTCTGCCGTGTATGCTTCAATTTCTACGGCGGGCGATTGAAGCCATTTACGGCGTCATCTCACTCATTAGCCCGCCTGACGTCAAAACAGCAAACCTGTGATCTACTGAGACTACTGGATGAAAGAATGTCCCTATCCGCTGCGGGTCGGGTTGGAACGTTTCCAGATAAGCGACCAACCCAAACACAGTGTCTTGATCTTGTATCGCGATACACCGGCCCAGTCCGATCTCCCGCAATGGTTCCAACATTACAACAGCCGCCAGACGATTGAGGCGGGCGACAAACAAATGAAAACGGGTTGTCACGTCCAGCATCTGATGAGTCATGCC
>JAUQXC010000285.1 GCA_030834825.1 Thermoflexales bacterium | reverse complement strand
CAGCTAAGGGAAGTGGGGGCGATACGATAATCATGGTTGGCTTTGTTAGGCGATTCACCCTGCTCAGTTTGTGTGTTTTACTTGCTGCGTGTCTCTCGTCTCGGCCGTTGTCCAGTCCCAGCCCTTTGGCAACAAGCACATTGGCCATGAAGACACCTTTATCTCAAGTGGTGACCTCAACACCGGTCCTGATTACGAAAAGCAGGCCAACGCTCCCTTATCCCTCGCCTTCACCGATCGCAGCCACACCTTCGCCCACCCCAACGAGTGCGCCTGATTCACCGTGGTGCCAACAACCTCCCGATGACTACACCCGGATTAAAGTCAACGGGCGCACGATCAACGCGCGTACACTCTGGATGCTGAAGCGGGCAGCAGCCTTGCATCAAGGGCGCGGCAGCCCGTTGAATGTGATCCAAGGTTCATATACGGATGCAGTGGCCGCGAGTTTCGGCACGCATGCCGGTGGCGGAGCGGTGGACATCAGCGTGCGCATTGCGTTGACTTCCACCATGATCTTGAGTGAGACCGAACAACTAGCCCTCGTTCGAGCCTTGCGGGAAGCGGGCTTTGCTGCCTGGCTGCGCTTGCCGGCCGACTTGAATCCGCCGGTCACATTGCACATCCACGCCATCGCCATCGGCGATGCGGAATTGTCCGAGGCGGCTCGCCGGCAGCTCGATGGTCCCGCAGGATATTTTCGGGGCAGCGATGGAATTCCACCAGCGTGGGGAGGCCCGCATCTCGATCGCTATGGTGGACCAGTCATGTGTAACTGGATGACACAGTTGGGTTTTGCGGATTTACGCTAGTTGAAGTGTGGAAAAACTTCTATTGGGCATGATCGTGAGATTCCGTGATTGCTGGGGAGTAGTGGATTTGCCTTGAAGGTGAAGTGTGGTGCCGTTTTAGTGTATGATTGTGGTAACCCTCAGAGAGACAACACCGGGGGAAAGAAGGATCTGCGGCGGTGCGCTAAGCCTCGCCTTTGATATGATGCGTGGTCTTAAACTCATCCTTAATTTGTTCACGCCCTTGAACCTGCGTAACCTCCGCGCGATCCTGCGCCACAGCCTGCTGATCGCCGGCGCCGTGTTGTTTGTGCTGCCGCTCGTGTGGATGATCGCCGCTTCGCTGCGTCAGCCCGGCCTGCCCCCGCCCCGCGCGATCGAGCTGGTGCCTAACCCGATCGTGCCTGGCAACTACGCGCAGGTTTTCGAGCTGCTGCCGTTTGGTCGCTACTTCCTCAACTCGCTCATCGTCGTCGGCGTCGCCGTGCCGCTGACGATCGTGGTGGCCTCGTGGGCGGGCTTCGCCATGTCGCAGCTGCCAACCCGCTCGCGCCGCGGGTTGCTGGTCTTATCACTCGGGCTGCTGCTGGTCCCGTTCAGCGCCCTGTGGCTGACACGCTTCGTGCTGTTCAATGCCATCGGCTTGATCAACTCGCACGCGGCACTCATTGCGCCGGCGCTCACCGGAACCAGCCCGTTGTTTGTGCTGTTATTTTACTGGACGTTCCGCCGCGTGCCGCGTGAGTTATTCGAGTTGGCGCGCGTGGAAGGCGCACACGCCCTCTCGATCTGGTGGCGGGTCGCCCTGCCCATCGCACGGCCGACCGCCGCCGCTGTGGCGATGTTGGCCTTTGTGTTTTATTGGAGTGACTTCGTGTCGCCGCTCTTATATTTGAAATCGCAGAGCCTGTACACTTTGCCCGTCGGCGTGCAGCAATTGCAGCAGCTCGATCGCACCAACTGGCCCTTGTTAATGTCCGGCGCAGTCATGATGACGTTGCCGCCCGTCGTGATCTTTCTGATCGTCCAACGCTACTTCCTGCGCGATGCGCAGTGGCTGAGATAACGTGGCGAATGCCACAAGGAGAACAAGATGTCCCTCAAAGACCAGCTGCAAGCCGATCTAAAAACGGCGATGCTGAGCAAGCAAGAACAACGCCGCGATGTCATTCGCTTTACACAGGCTGCCCTCAAGAACGCCGAATTGGCCAAGCAGCAGAAATTGGTGAAGGAGCGATCGCATCTGTGGCAAACGGGCCAGGTAGATGCTGAGGGCAATCGGATCATCAACGAAGCCGAACTTGAAAAGCAGCGGGCCGAAATAGACCAGCTGGCCCGGCTCACCGACGAAGAGCAATTAGCCGTACTAACCACCGAGGTTAAGCGCCGTCGCGAAACGATCGCAGATGCAGAAAATGCCGGGCGATCTGAGCTGTTGAAACAGGAGCAGGCCGAACTTGAAATACTGCTGGACTACCTCCCTAAACAGCTGAGCCGCGAAGCAGTAATGGCGGCAGCGCAGAAAGTTGTCGCCGAAGTTGGCGCGAAAAGTCCGCAGGATACCGGCAAAGTCATGAGCAAGCTGATGCCACAGTTGAAGGGCAAGGCGGATGGGAAGCTGATCAGCGAGGTGGTGAAGGAGTTGCTGGTGGGGTAAATGCCCTATCGTAGGAACGGCATCCCTATGCCGTTTCAGGCGAGGTGTGGGGATGCCTCGCATACAGAGGATAACAAACGCGGCGCTCATCGAACATTCAATGAACGCCGCGTTTGTTCGGGCTTGACGCTATTTAGTGTTTGTTGTACACTTTCTACACCTTAACCGGAACCCATCCAACAGGAAGATCATGCTCGATCAGCTCAAACCCATTATCCAACGCGCGCTCGACGAAGACCTCGGTGACGGCGACGTGACAACCTTGTGCACGATTCCCGAAGAGGCCACGCTCCAGGGGCGCTTCATCGCCAAAGCCAATGGGGTTATCGCCGGGTTGGAGGTCGTCCGCCTGACCTTCATGTTGATCGACGAACGCGTGCAAGTCGAATTCTTCGTTCGCGATGGCGATCCCGTAATCAAGGGACAAGTGTTCGGCGCCATTCACGGCCCTACCCGCGCGCTGCTCAGCGGCGAACGCACCGCGTTGAATTTCTTGCAGCGCATGTCGGGCATCGCGACGCTGACGCGCCAGTTCGTCGAAGCGGCGCAGCCTCACCCAGCCATCATCCTCGACACGCGCAAAACCGCGCCGGGCCTGCGGTTACTGGATAAGTGGTCGGTAAAACTCGGTGGCGGGCAGAATCATCGCATTGGCCTGTTCGATATGGTGTTGATTAAGAACAATCACCTTACAGCCGTTGGATCGATCACGGCGGCGATCAAGCGCGTGCGCGACTGCGACGATCGCCAGCGCGCCATCGAAGTCGAAGTCCGCACGCTGGACGAACTGCGTGAAACGCTGACCCTGCAACCCGATCGGATCCTGCTCGATAACATGAATCTCGATCAACTGCGCGAGGCCGTCGAGCTCACCCAGGGACGTATTCCCTTGGAAGCCTCGGGCAACGTGACGTTGGAGACCGTCAACGCCATCGCGGCCACCGGCGTCGATTTCATTTCCAGCGGAGCACTGACCCATTCCGTGAAAGCGCTGGATATAAGCCTGACCTTGGGACACGGGTGAAGTAGAAACCGGGTTTCTCCACCATAATCGCCCATTCCGGCCAGGCTGGAGAAACCCGGTTTCTTGAGGTCGATCGGTGTAAATCTGTGAAATCCGTGCCAGCCGTGTCCAAAAAGATTGGAGCGACATGTCAGAAGAAATGTATCAACAACTCAAAGCGAAGTTACATGACGTAGTGCCTGATGTCGAGCTGCACATCAAGGCGGGGATCGCCACCGAGATCAATCGGTTGAAGAAAGAACGCCACGCCGTCATCCTTGGCCACAACTATATGGAACCGGCGCTGTTCCACTCGATCCCAGACTACGTCGGCGATTCGCTGGAATTGAGCCGCGTGGCTGCCAGGACCGAGGCGGACATCATCGTATTCTGCGGCGTGAAGTTCATGGCCGAAA
>JAUQXC010000284.1 GCA_030834825.1 Thermoflexales bacterium | reverse complement strand
GCCAGCGGCGGGCCTGTTCAACCGGAGCCGGGGGGCGGCATCATCGACGAAGACCAGGGTCTCGTTGTGCGTCTTAAACAGCGTCGTGATCAGGGCCAGTTTCTGGTTTTCCAGGCTGCGCTTTTCATTGGCCCGATCAATCAGCCCGCCGACATACTTCGCCACCAAGATCAACACCAGCCCAAAGGCGATGACGGCGCCAATCGGGATCAGCCGTGAGAGCGTTTCGTTTTGCTGCCGTGAGGCGCTGGCCGCTTGCATTGCCGTCACGCCCTCGCGTTGCAGCGCCTCCGCCGTCACCGTCGACCGGGTTTGTTGTTGCACGAGCAGCACGGCCCGCGCGTCGACAGTCGCTTGCGCCTCGATCACTTGCGCGGCCTGCCGGGCGAACATGGCTTGCTGCGTAGCGGTCGCCTGAGCTTGTTGTTGCGCCGCCAGCATCGCCCGTGCATCGGCAGTCGCCTGCGCCTCGTTCGCTTGGGCGGCCTGTTGTGCGAGCTGGGCTTGAACCGTGGCCGTTGCCTGGGCTTGTTGCTGAGCGGCCAGCCGCGCCTGCGCCTCCATGGTCAGGGCCAGTCGTACACGTGCGGCGTCCACCACCTGCGCAGTCGCTGTCGCGGCGAGAGCTTGCGCGTTGTCAGCAGCCTGAGCTTGTGCCGTCTCTTGGGCTGCCGCCATGCCCGCTGCGGCTTGCTGCTGCTGCGCCTGTTGCAGAGCGTAATCGGCCGAGTGTTGTTGTGAAACGGCGCTGCTATCCGGCACAGGATTAGACCTGAAAGCCCCATTCAGGTACAACACGAGGAGTACCAGTAACGCTAATACCAGCACAAATTTTTTCATGGTTGCTTTCGTTTGATCCTTCGTAAACCGCCTCGTGAGCGCGATCACCACCAGCGACCATCTAGGCCTGCCCGGTTACAAAAGTTGCGGCATCCGAGCAGAGCTAACCCACCGCGCCAACGACTTTGCCTTTGAGTGAATTCAGCAGAACGGTCTCCTCATCAAGTTAAGCGGAATTCCGCCGGCAACCCTGACTGATCGGGCGCATATCGCACCAAGATGATGATAAACGCTTTACACGTCGGTGACCATCAGTCTGGGGCTGAAACTGTTGTCAGTGTTTGTCCTACAATTTATCGGTCACAGCGGAAGCCGCACGGCGACTGGCGCGCCAGCTTGCGGGGCGGCGTCATCCAACGGTTGGCGTGATTGAGGCCGTCGTTCTTGCTATCAGATCATGGGGCATGGACGAGCAGCAACCATACATTGAAAACCGCGCCATGGCCCGGCTGGCTGTCGACCGTGATCTGACCGCCCAGCCGTTCCACAATCTCTTTGGAGATGGTCAGTCCTAACCCAGTGCCTGGCGTGCTGGACTTCCGCCCGATTTCGCCCCGATAGAAGCGTTCAAACAGGTGCGGCAAGTCTATGGCTGAAATACCCGGTCCAGTGTCTCGTACACTAATGACTACCCAGTCCCGGGCGTGATCCTGGGCGACGGCACAAGTCACCGTGACGCTACCACCCGCGGGTGTGTAGTGGAAGGCATTGTTAAGGAGATTGGAGATGACTTGTGAGAGCAGAGCTGGATTGGCTAATGCCGTCAGTGAATTCGGACTTGGCTCATACGTCAGGGTCAGCCCGTGTTCAGCGGCTACCGCTGAACGATCGGTGATGAGCCAGCTCAGGATTTGGTCGACGTGGATTGGGGCCGGCTCGACCCGGGTCAAGGTCTGATCCAGGCGCGAGAAATCGAGCAGGTCTTCGATAATCTTTTCCAGGCGAGCCACCTCGCGGTGCAAGGTCTGCAGGTAAACATCATGCTTTTCAGGTCGACCGCGCTCAAACAAGTTGATGTACAGTTTGACGTTGGCAAAGGGCGTGCGGAGTTCGTGATTGATGGTGGAGATGAATTCATCCTTTAGCCGATCGAGTTCCTGGAGATGTTCGTTCGCCGCGGCCAGTTCGCGGGTGCGTTCCGTGACTCGATCTTCCAGTGTTTCCAGGAGCTTGGCGCGGTACAAGGCATTGGCCGTGATCTCGCAGATGACGTGCAAGAGGCGCAGCTCAGCGGAGCTGAGATCGGTCTGGCGACCGATCCAGATCGCGCCGATCGTTTGCCCGTGTTCGATCAGGGGCACACTGGCCACCGCTTGCAAGGCGTGGAGCAGGTCCGGTTGTGCAATCCGTGGATC
>JAUQXC010000283.1 GCA_030834825.1 Thermoflexales bacterium | reverse complement strand
CGGCGGCGGCGTTAAAAGATCTGCGAGCCCCTTTCCCGGATGTTCCTGTTGTGGGCATGGAACCGGCCGTCAAGCCGGCCGCCGAAACGACTCACACGGGGGCCGTCGGCGTGTTGGCCACGCCGGCGACTTTTCAAGGCGAACTGTTTGCCAGTGTGGTCGAGCGTTTCGCCAACGGGGTGCAGTTGATCAAACAGGTGTGCCCGGGTCTGGTGGAGCAAATCGAAGCCGGGCGATTGAACACCCCGGATACGCTGGAGATGCTTGATCGGTTTTTGCAGCCCATTCGAGAGGCTCACGCGGATACCATCGTGTTAGGCTGCACGCACTATCCTTTTGTCATCGAGGCGCTGCGCCAACTCGCGCCGGGGGTGAACGTGATCGATCCGGCGCCCGCGATCGCGCGGCAGGTCGATCGGGTGTTGCGCGAACGCGGATGGGATAGCTCCGGGGAACAGCCCGGTCGGCAGACCTTCATTACCAGCGGCAATCTCGATCGTTATCAGCAGATCTTGAAGATGTTGGTGAAGGTCGAGGCGAATGTCTCTCAGGCGAGCTGGAGCCTCGATCAACGATCTTTGGCGGAGTGAGGTTTGCGGACGGATTGAATCAAGAGCCAGCCAGGTCTGAAATTCGTCAAGGGGTCTTCCAGCGGACTTTTGGTGGTCATGGTCCAACGTCATGCAAACAGCTGTGTGGTACAGTCAAGCCATATCGTCGTCGCGGCGATAGTTCAACGACTGAGATGGCTGGCCATGACACCACGCATTTTGATCGCGGATGATGATGAAGGTCTGCGCCATTTGCTGCATTTGGTGCTTCGTCACGAGGGCTTTGAAGTGATTGAAGCGGCCGATGGAGTCGAAGCTCTGGCGCGCGCCTATGATTCCAATCCCACCCTGGTGCTATTGGATGTGATGATGCCCGGCCTCGATGGGTATGATGTGTGCCGCCAGCTGCGGAGCGATGAACGCACCCATCGCCTGCCGATCGTGTTTGTTTCGGCGATTGATGATATCACGCAGCGCAATGCAACGCTGAAACTGGGCGCTGACGACTGCATCAAGAAGCCGATCGGCCCGCGCGAACTCATTACCCGGCTGCGCGAAGTGCTGGAGCGACGCGGCCTGGCGTGGGTGATGTAGTTCACGGCGGGCGCCGCGTCCTGCGCTCTAGAACAGCGGCCACGTCGTCATTTCGCAAGCCGCCCTGGAATCTCCAGGGCGGCTTGTTTTTTGGGCGGTGCCGGGCGAGCGTGGTATAGTTTCGGCATGGCTGTCAGCATCATTCCCACGAAGATCATCATTCCCAAGCGTGCCCCGGGTGTGATTGCGCGTGCCCGCTTGATCGACTATCTGCATGAAAACCTGGGACGCAAGCTCATGCTGGTGACCGCACCGGCTGGCTACGGCAAGACCACGCTGCTGGTAGACTTCGCCACAGAGGTCAATCTTCCCGTGTGCTGGTATACCCTCGATGAGGGGGATCGCGATCCCACGACGTTCCTGGCTTATCTCATCGCCGCCTTCCGGCAGAAATTTCCGCAGTTTGGCGAGCGTTCACTACCTTTAGCCGAGCATGGCGCACCCTCGGCGCACGCGGCGGCCGCCGCGTTGGTGGCCGATATGGTGGACGCCATTCCTGATTACTTTGTCTTGGTGCTGGATGACTGGCATTTGGTCAGTGAAGAAGCGCCGATCATCGAGCTGATTGATCAATTGCTGCGTTACCTGCCCGAGCATGCGCACATCATTGTCGCGGGGCGCACCTTGTTGCGCGGCCCCTTGGTGCGGCTGGCCGCGCAGGGCGCCGTCGCGGGGCTGGGGGCAGGCGATTTGCGGTTCAACGCCGCCGAAGTGCGCGAGGTATTGGCGACGAAATATCGGCTGGAAGTCACACCTGAGCAAGCGGCGCAATTGGCCGAAGAGTCGGAAGGCTGGATCACGGCGATTGTGTTGACGTCGCAGAATGTCTGGCAGAACTTCCTGGCGGGGTTGGTGCGCGCGCGCGATTCGGCGGGTACGGTATTCGAATATCTTGCCGGCGAGGTGTTCGATCGGCTGCCGCGGGATCTGCGCCAGTTCTTGCATGATTCCTCGATCTTGCGCCAATTCACGGTGACGGTATGTAATGAGATCCGCGAACGTCGCGACGCTCAGGATTGGATTGATCAAGTTGAAGATCGCAACCTGTTTTTAACCCGCATTGACGTGGAGGGTGTGACGTGGTTCCGCTATCACCATCTCTTCCGGGATTTTTTAGTGACGCGGTTCAAGCGGGATGGATCTGAACGCTCTGAGCAGCTACAACGGCGCGCCGGTGAATGGTTTGAGCTTCGCCAACAGCCGGAAGAAGCGGTGGAACACTTCTATCAGGCGGGCGCGCTGGATCAGGCGGCGCAAGTCATGAACCATAGCGCCCGGGCCTTGTTCGTGGCCGGACGCATGCAGACCCTGACCCGTTGGGCCAATTTGTTGCCGCCGACGTTTCGGCTGGCAGCGCCAGAGCTCATCTTGTATCATGCGCAGGCCCTGGGTGATCGCGGACACCTGCCCGAAGCGCTCACATTGCTCGATGATGTCAAACGGGCGCTGGCGGCGCAACACAACGATCTAGGTTTGGTGCATGCCGCCTTGGTCGAAGGCTGGGCCTATTACGCGGCGGCGCAGTTCTCTGATGCGCTGCAGGCCGGTCAAGACGCGGTGCGGCGTCTGGAAGGGATGGATCTTTCCAATCAGCCGTTTTATGCCCAGGCGCTGCGCTTAATTGGCACCAGCTTCAGCAGTCTGGGGCGCTGGCAAGCAGCCGAGCCTTTTCTGGCACGGGCACTCAAACTCTATCGCAGTCATCCGCCCGATGATGTGCGCGCTTTCAATCTGGCACGCACGCTTCAGGATTTAGCCAATACCCTGCGTCCAATGGGACGCCTTGAGGAGGCGGCGGCTCTGCAGTCTGAGTCGCTGGAGTTGTGGCGCGAAATTGGAAACCCGGCCGTGTTAGCGCACTGCCTCAATAACGTCGGTTACGATCGCTATGTCAGTGGTGACTATGGCGGCGCGCTGACCATGTATGTGGAGGCCCTGGTCAAGGCGGAAGAAGTGGAGGATCGCCGCTTGCAGGCCATGATTCTCGATGGCATGGCGGCGGCGTACCGGGATCGGGGCGAATTTGATCGTGCCATGGAAACCTACGCACGGGTGTTCAGTCTCACCGGCTCGCTCGGTGATCAAGTTCTGGTCAGTTGGGCCTTAGATGGATTAGGCCATACTCATCGGCTGGCGGACAATCTCGATCGGGCGCTGGCCCTCTTCGAGCAGGCCTTGAGCATCGCAGAGCGTGAAAGCTTGCAGGCTCAAGTGAATTTGTCGTCTGCATCGATCGGGATTACGCGGATTGAACAGGGCGATGTCAGCGGGGTGCTGAACCTCGAGCGTGTCTGCGCGGCACTGCGGCAAGCGAGCGCCTATCTCGATCTGGCGCGTGTGCTGTTGTGGCACGCGTATGCGCAACAGGTCACCGGGCAAAGCGCTCAAGCCAAAGAGACCCTGGTAGAAATGGTCCGTCATGGGCGGCGGCTGGGGTGCCGACCCTTTTCTCTGGCGGAGGGTCGCCGCCTGATGGCTTTCTTAATGTGGGGGGCCGAACAGTTGCCGCAGGAAGTCTCGCTGCGCAGTTGGATCGCTCAACTGACCGAAAAACCGGCGTCGGCCCAGGTGACTGTTCCGTACCCCATGCAGATGCCGCGCCTTGAAGTGCACGCTTTCGGTCCGGGGCAAATTTGGCGCGAGGGAGAGCTGCTGACCACGGCGCATTGGGGACGCTCGGCTAATGCCCGTGAACTGTTCTTCTATCTCCTGGAGCATTCACCCAGCCGCAAGGAAGACATTGGGCTGCTCTTCTGGCCCGATCTGTCCATGGCGCGCATGACCAGTTCTTTTCATGCTACCAAGTATCGAGCGCGCCGCGCGTTGGGGGTGGAGTTTGTCGTGTACGACGACGAACGTTATCGCCTCAACTCACTGTTGCAGCTGTCGTACGATGTGACAGAATTCAGACGGCTGATTGAAGCGAGCCGTCAGGCCGCGACGGATGTCGAGCGCGCCGATTGGCTACGTCAAGCGCTGCAGTTGTACACGGGCGATTACCTCACCGATGTTGGCGCCGACTGGGCGGCGGCCACGCGGGCCGAGCTGCAGCACCAGTTTTTTGAAGCGCTAGGGCGCCTTAGTGTGATCTTGTTGCGTCAGCGCTGTTACGATGAGGTCATCACCCTCTGCCAGCGCGGCCTCGAGATCGATTATTTCCATGAGAATTTGCACCGTGCGCTGATGTTCAGCTTGGCCGCCACCGGTCATGCGACGGGTGCTCTGCGGCACTATGAAGCCGCGGCAAAGCGTTTGGCGCAAGAGCTGAAGACGGTTCCTACCGCAGAAATGGCCTCTCTGGCTGCGCGCATTCGCACTGGCGAGCCCCTCGATTCCAGTTCCGTTTCGTAGTAGGTATTACTTCCTCGCCTTCCCCGCTGAGATCGAAGTTCTAATCTGAGTGTCATAGGTTGTGTCATACCTCTCGCGCTATACTAAGGGTAATACTCAACGTGGAGGAAGTGGCATGGCTGAACAAGTACGTAGTTATGCGCTGCGCCTGGTAACGAGCGGCATGCTGAATCACTTGGTTGTGCTGGGCTTGGCGCTGACTACTGTAATCCTTACTACGGGAATGCCGGGTAGTGGTGGCGGTGGGGCTTAGCGTGTTTAGGGAGGTAATACAACATTATGGCATACGCCGAACTGGAAGAAGTCGTTGGTCATGCGATCATCGACCGCAACTTTTGCGCTGATCTGCTAAATGGCTCGCGGGCACAGGCCTTGTCGCGCTTCAACCTGAGCCCGGAAGAGAAGCAAGCGTTAATGAACATTCATGCCGAATCGCTGGAATCCTTTGCCGGGCAGCTGGTAGGCTGGATTGATGCCCAGCCACAGCCAGCGGCCTACCAGTGGTCAGCTTAAGCAGGAACTATGAATTCGAGAATCTTGGTAGCAGATGACGATGAAGGCCTGCGCCATCTGTTGCGGCTGATTCTGGCACGAGAAGGCTTTGAGGTCTTCGAGGCCGCGAATGGCGAACAGGCCCTGGCTCTGGCCCTGATCGTGGATCCGGCAGTGATTTTGCTGGATGTCATGATGCCGGGTCTGGACGGCTACGATGTGTGCCGCCGCTTGAAGAGCGACCAGCGTACCGGCAATGTGCCGGTCGTGTTTGTCTCGGCAGCCGAGGATGTGTACCGCCGCAATGAAGCGCAACAGCTGGGCGCGGCGGCCTGTATCCAGAAACCGATCGGCCCCCGTGAGCTGGTCGCGCGTATCAAGTTAGTCATGAATCGCCGCAATGGCACAGTCCCTGCCGCGTAATGCATCATCCCAGCCATCGGAGCTTCCACCTCGTCTGCGTTGAGGGGCCGGACGAGGTGGGTGGAGCTGTGCGGGTGATGCCGTACCCAGGCTCCCCCGGAGCTTGGCGGCACGCACGCCCAGCGCGTCGCCGGCGTAGTGCGCCGGGTACGACGTGAGCGAAGCACAGCCGGGGTGCGGCACGCCGTGCTGTCTCAGCTATAGCACGGCGTGCACATCCTCAATAGACTCATCATTTGGTCGACCGACCGGGAAATGACGCCGGTCGGCTTTTGTTGTGTCCGGATCCACGGATAAAGACCCAGAAAGTCGCAGTTTAGCCGACGAATTACGGCATTTTGTGTGATCCGGTTCTTCACCCATTGGGTGAAAAGGCCGCCTACAGAAAGGCCTTTGAAATCAGGCGTGAAATGCTACTGTCCATATCCTTATCCGTGGATTCAGGTTGTGTATAACCAACACATGACCATTTAATGCGTCGTCCATTACTTCACTGATGGCGGCGCATCGTGTTGAGTGGAAATCAGGCATATCAGCGCGGGG
>JAUQXC010000282.1 GCA_030834825.1 Thermoflexales bacterium | reverse complement strand
CTTGACGGGTTTGCTCCCCGCGTTCTTTGAGCAATTGAGCAGTCAAATCGGATCCATACACGGGAATGCCTTGTTCTAACAAGGCACTGTTCGCACCGAGGTTATCCACGTGATAGCCCGTATTGATCGCCACAATTTTTCGCTTGCCAAAATGTTCCGCCATCCACGTCAGGACTTCGCGCATGGCCGCGGGCGTGTAGGGCGTGCCAACCAAGACCAAATCTGAATTTGCCATTTCGACAACGAGTGAATTAGCTGGCCACGGGAATGAATGTGTCACCACAAAAACATCAATCCGTATTTGTCGCAGAGACAAGCCTTCGCTGAGATCAATCTGCGTGAAGGCCGCCGGTGGACTGGTTGTCGCGGGGGCAGTGGCAGGAACAGCAACTTCCGGTGCGCGTGTTGCTGAAGCAAAAGTTGATGTAGCGGGTGGATTAACTTGATTCGTACACCCCACCCCCAGTACGATGCCCACGACCAAGCCGATGAACGGCCAGGGTGATTTTCGATGACTCACGGTTTCTTCCTTTCCGCTTTGCGTATTATCAGTTAAGAACCTATCTCTGAACCGTTGAGTGGGCTTTCCCGTGCTCGCCCGCCCCGCATAGGGAGGCGGGCGCTCGGGGGTTCAGAGGTAAGCCGTACGCAATTTGTGAGGCTAAGCGTTGCAGGGATACCACCAGTCCGGCGGTGGCTTTAATGCAGCGTGATAGATTTGACAATCGTTTGGTATTGGGACCGGATGCTCGCTTGTTGTTCCGAGAGGATATTCGTAAATACGAGCACACTCCGCTGTTCTGTCGCAATCACTGCCAGGAAATAGCGTCGTGGTGCTTCGGTGGGGATGGCCACACCAGCGTACTCGGCCCACGCGTAAGTCTGATCGCCCTGTTGTTCCAGCTTCACCTCGCCCTGCCGATCAGCCAGCTGACCTTTTAAGCGATCGGCAGCCACTTCCAACACCTGTGGAGCTGTGCCCTTATCGTCCACAGGCAAAACGATGATGCCCCAGGCCTGGTTGTCTGTCTCTTTGCTCTGGTAACTTTCCCAATCATTCGTTACCACAATCAGCGGTGTCATATCTGAGCCGGTCAACTTTGCCACCCAGCCCTCTGGTAATGCGATGCTGAGCCAGCGCCCTGCCTCCCCTTTGAAAACCTCGGCGATGGTGCGGCTCGTGGGCACCGGGACTTCACTGGTTGGCAAGGGAGGATTCGCTTGACAGGCTACCAATCCTAACAGCGTGAGAATGGCTGCAACGCGATACAACTTGATTTTCATATTAACCCTCAATTTGATTGATCTACACCGGAAGCTGATGCAGCTCCAGACAAGTCTCCGCCGCCAGCCAGAACAGACTCTCACGTACCTCACGGCGCGATTGCCAGCTACGGTTGTCCCACTCGCTGCCGCTGAGATCGTCACCGCCGTACAGGACTTGCCCCAACACGACCTCGCGAAACTGTGCCACGGCCAACAGGCTGGCTGCTTCCATCTCGACGGTCAGGCACCCTTCAGCCTGGCGTGCGGCGATCTTGGCTGCTGTCTCGCGGTAGGGTGCGTCAGTCGTCCACGTCTTGCCCACTCGATAGGACGCCCCGCGACGTTCCAAGGTTGCCGTCAAAGTTGCCACACCAACTTCATGCGCCTGCACTTCGCGACTTGGCGGCAGATAGTGGTAGGATACGCCCTCATCGCGCACCGCACTGGACACGACGATCAGATGTCCCACGGCGATGCCTTTCTCCAGCACACCACAGCCGCCACACACGATGAACTTGCGGCAGCCATAGGCGATGGCTTCTTCCAGCAATCCAGCCGCCAACGCTCCACCTACGCCGGGATGAAAGAAGGCCAGGCGTTGATTGTGATAGGCGATCTCGTAGAGGGGGTGCGGACCATCTTCCCAGCGAATATCGACGACCACTTTGGCCTGCTGCTCAGTCACCACTTTTTCGATCACTTCTTTGAAGAAGCAGATGACGCAGTGTGCCGGCACGTCACAGGGTTGGATGAGGCGTGACGGTTCGATCAACGCTTCACACGCGGGATCGAATTCGAGGATGGGGTAGGGGTGGGTGTCCATATTTATCCTCTGTGGGGATGGGGCGTGATGCCAGCCTCTGCTTTATAATGGATATACAACGGTGAAGCACGGCGGATTGCTGGTTGCGGGTCAGCTGACTGTGGCAGCGCTCGAAGCCCGATTGTTTCCTCTTCGCCTCGGGTACCGGGGCGCGATCGGCTCAAGACTGGTTGCCGATGATGTTACCGTCCTCATCGGTCAGGAGCAGGCCTTTACGCGTGTCCAACAATACCAGTGGATTGCCCCACGGATCGGCGACGACGACGCAACGCCCGATCTGAATGTCGAAAGGCGGCACCAGGATGGCGCCGCCTGCTTCTACAAAGCGGGCCGCTGCTCCATCAGCCGATTCGACCTTGAGATCGATCTCCTGCCCGCGCTCTTCGGTATGCAGCACGATTTCAGCCTCCGTGTCCGGCAGCCGCAAGCCCACCGACCGATCGCTGCGCCACACCAGTTCGTGTCCCAGGCGATCGCGATAGAAGGCCAGCGCCTCGTCCAGATCGGAAACAGGCAGGCGGATGCAATCGATCTTCTGAAAGAGAGGGGGCACGGTGCTCATGGGTTCACCCGCTTTCCATACGCCTGAAGTAGAAACACAAAGCGATCGTGAGGAGCGTGACCGCGCCGCGCCGTTAAGACCGGTGCTCAATTCCTACGTGGCGCCTTCACTGAGCCGCTGCAAGCGTTCGTGATCGAGCACCACCACATAGCCGCCCGGCTCGGTATGCACCAAGCCATCTTTGCGAAAGCGGCTCATCACGCGGATGGCCGTTTCGATGGTGGTGCCGGTCATATCGGCCAGATCCTGACGCGAGAGAGGTAGGTTGATGCGTGTGCCTTCCTCCACCGGTTGGCCGGCTTTGTCGCACAACTTCAAGAGGATGTTGGCCAGGCGCACATCCACCCGTTCCACCGCCAGCGCCCGCATCTTCATCGCCGCCTGCAAGCGGTCGCCCAACAAGTGGATGATCCGCAGGGCAATGTCGGGGTACTGCCGGATCAGTTGCAAGTAAGGCTCGCGTTCGATGCTGAGCGTGAGGGATGTAGTCATGGCCACCGCCGTCGCCGGGTGCGTCGCCAACAGCAACCCGGCCCCGCCGAACATCTCACCGGGCGTGATCACTTCCAGGAGATTCTCCTGTCCGTCGCTGGTGTGTTTGACGATCTTGATCTGACCCTCGGCGACTACCCACAACCGATCGGCTGGATCACCCTCCAGGAAGATCAGCGCATTGGGGGCGAATGCCTCCGTATGGAACCAATCGGCGGCGGCCGCGATCTGTTCATCCGTCAATGAGGCCAAGAGTGGGACCTGACGCAGCACGGCAACGTGGTTCATTCAGCATCGTGGCGCGAAATCAGGTTTCTGCCAGAAACCCGCTTTCTAATTCTAACGTCCCCGTAACCGCATGCGCGCCTCGCGGCAGTGCGGACATTCCAGGCCGAAATACTCGCGCCCGCAGGTCCGGCAGACGCGCGGATCGACCGGCCGATCATCGTTGAGCGAGGCCGCGATGATCACAATTTCCTGGCCTTCGAACCGCTTGAGCACGCTGTCCAGGTCCTCGCCCATAATCGTGAGCCGGCCCTCCACCCGCACCAACACGCCCCGCTTAACCGCAGCATCTAACTCGTAGGCGGCCGTCGCCATATCCAGCACACTGGCTTTACGCATGGACATTGAATTCCTCCTCGGCGGGCGCAACGATCACCCGCTGCGCGGTTTTGTCTTTCTGAATCCGATAATGATCGAAGTCGCGCGCTACCAGCGTCTCAGGAAAAATGGCCCGCGCTTCGGCCAGCACCTCGCGCTCGGGATAACGGCGCGAAAGATGCGTCAAGATCAACTGCTTCACATCTGCCTCACGTGCCAGCTGGGCCGCTTGTGTGGCCGTCAGATGGCCGTAGGCCTGGGCGAGCTCGGCTTCCACGGCGCAATAGGTTGATTCAATCACCAACGCATCCACACCGCGCACGGCCTCCACCAGATTATCCACGCGCGCAGCATCGCCCACCACCGCCAGCGCCGCGCCTTCGATCAAATCCCCCAGCACCTCGTCTGGTTGAACCACGCGGCCATCGGCCAACTCGATCGGCTGTCCCGCGACCAACCGTTTTCGTTCCGGGCCAAACGGCACACCCAGCGCCTCGGCTTTGTCGGCCAAAAACGGCCGATGTGACTTTTCGCGAAACAGATAGCCGAAGTTGCCGCTGCCGCGATGCGTGACCGGAAAGGCCGTTAGCTCAAACGACTTGTCGCCGAAGAGTTGGCCCGGCTTGACGTCGTTGAAATGCAGCTTCGCGGGGGGCTTGGCGTCGCGCAGCACGATCTTGTAGATCAGATCTTCCACCCGCTCGAGTGCGGCGCGCCCGCCGTAAATCTGGAATTCCTCCAGCGTCTCCCAGCGCATGAGCGTGCTGAGCAGCCCGGCCAGCCCCAGGATGTGATCGAGATGCCCGTGGGTCAGCAGAATCTTGTCGAGCCGTTTGAAGCCCAGGCCGCTTTGCAGCAGCTGGCGCTGGGTGCCTTCACCGCAATCGATCATGAAGCGGTGTTCGTTGTACAGGACTACGGCCGACGGCAGACCGCGTCGAATCGACGGGGCTGAGGCGGAAGTGCCGAGGAAGACAATTTCAAACATGAGTTCGTATAGCGCGCCGTTATTGCGCGCTGGCGATCGCCGTGAACAACAGCACGAGGACGCTTAGGATCAGATTGAGGCGGGTCAGGTGCACCTGCTGTTGTTGCAGGCGTGCGATCAACTGTTCGTCGGCCAGGCCGTTGGCGATGAGCAGGGCGTTGCGCTTGAGCGCCGGTTGCAACGAAAACGTCAGTACTGCGGCCAACACGATCATGCCCAACACCGCCCCATGCTTGAAGAGAATGGCCTGCGACCACGCGTTGTCCAAGTTCAAAAAGCCTTTATAGAAGGGATTGGTAAACGTCTGCACCATGCCGGTCAGAATCAATACCGCCAGGCTGAGATTGGCGATCGGTTGGAAACGCTTCAACACTGCTTCCAGCAGGCGCGCTCGATCCTGCGCCGCCGACACCGAGCGATTCAAGACCGGTTGCACCACCAGCGCCAGCGTCACCAGCCCACCGATCCAGGCCACGGTGGCGATGAGATGCAGAAAAAAACTCGCGCTGATGATGGCGTTACTCGTCAACATGGGTGGGATTATACCAAAGAGAAGTCGGACCTGACAGGCAGTGCACTGGTGGCCAGCCCGGCCCGGTGTCGGCCAACTCAAAGACGATCACCCACTCGTCTTCATAGCGGGGCGTGATCTTTAGCAGCGCACGGTACTGCGCCACCTGTTTGGCGGTGACCATAGAACGATGGATGATAATGTAGCGAACATCTTGCGCACACAACTGCTGCCGCGCCACGGCCGCTTGCTGCTCAGTCAAAAGAGCTTGCGCCGGCTGTTGCAGAGCTTGCAACAAGGCATTGTTTTGAATGAAGTCATAGGCCTGCTGTGGTGTGCGAGAGACATGGCCTTCGACTAGGGGTTTGTGGTGCAGGGTCTGCCAGTACAGATACAGCTTGGACGGGTTGCGACCCATCGGCAGATCAAGAATGGCGTAAGCGTCTGAATCGGCAGCTAGCCCGGTCATAAACGGCGAGGCGGGCGGCCGTGACAGCATGGGATAGGGCAGCGCCAGGTACTCAAAAGCGATCAGCCCGGAAAGTCCCAGCGTGATGGCCCCTCGCACAAATTGGCGGGTGATCTGGTTGAGGATGGCTGTGACACCAAATGCGGCGAGCAGGGCTAAGGGTAACGACACGATGAGATTGAAGCGATCGGGTGAGCGGATGAAGCTGAACGGAAAGACGTTTTGCAGCAGGGCAAACGGCAGTGGAACTTCCGTATAGGTTACGCCGTAAAAGCGTAATGGTGTGCCCAGCGCCAGTATCAAGCAGAATAAGCCGGAGATTAACCAGCTCAGCGCATAGCGGCGCTGCGCCCCTATGCCGCAGATGCTCAACAGCAGGGCGGTATAACCAAGATACGGCATCCATTGATTATTCTTGCTGAGATTGGCATACACGGGAGTCAACGCCGAGCCGAAGACCGGGTGATAACGGGTGGGCAGCAACCATGCCAGTGCGTCGGTCTGGGTGTTGTCGAAGTCGCCGGTTTGTAGTTCACTGGCCGATTGCCCCTGCGCCATATCAGAAACCGCTGGCAGCAGCAAGGGCAGCACTAACACAGCCACGCCCGCACCGATGACCAGCAGCTGGCCCACTTGTGAGCGGGTCACGCGCTGATGGCGCATGAGCAATTCAAGCGGGATGAAAATCGCCAGCCAGGCGCCCGTCACTACCAGCAGATGTGGTCCGGCATACGCCGTCAACACAAAGCAACCAATGGCGATCACGGCGTAAGGCCAGCATGAGGTCCGCCACGCTTTGAGCAGCCCCCACACCCCCAGCGGAATGAACTGTACATAGGAGAGGTGGGGATGTCCTAAGGCTTGCGTCAGGTGATAAGGCGCAAAGGCGTAAATTAACCCGGCGATCCAGGCGGCGGCGCGGGAATGGGTAACATCGCGCGCCAGAATATACAGACTCAACCCGGCGACCGGGAAGATTAGCCAGATCGCCAGATTGTACGCGGCGATGGGTGAGGTGAAAGGCGCAAACAACGCCGAGATGAGCGTGTGGGTGAAGCTAAAAGAATGTGCCGCTAGACTGACGCCAGCCGGAAAAAACATGTTCGTGGTGTAGAACAGGCTGTGCCCGTTGGCCAGGGCGTGCTGTGTCCACCAGTTGTTCCACAGCAAGATCCAGGCATCAGAAGAATGGCTTACCGGCCCAACATCCAGCTGAAAGAGCAGCGGATAGGTCAGCAGCGTGGTCAGCACCGCGTAAGCTAGGGTGATCAGGGTCAATTCGCGCAGGTTGCACCACGAGGGTTTCATTTTACCTTTGCAGCTTGGGCATGGCTTGCAGCGCCGCGAAAGCGGGCCGTAGTCGATTCTCCGGCCAATCGGGATATGAGATCGCCCACCAATATTGTTCCTCGTTTTCGGTCCAGCTAGGATCGGCCAGCGTCAGTATGGACATCAGGCCAATCCAGGGCGCCCAATGTTGGTAAGCATACTGATAAGCGCGCACTAGATAATCGGCCTGTTGCTCTTCCGTCACAGCATGCCAAGCATAATCGGGATGGAGTGGATCAGTGGTCCAGCCCATCTCCAGGATGGCAATTTGTTTCGCCGTGTCACCGTACTTTTCCATGATCTGTCGAACATCTTCGACATGCCGAAAAGCAAAGAAACGTTGTCCACCCAGCTCGGGTTTCTGGGCCACCTCAGCGGGTGACAGCTCTGGCGGTGCTTTATAGCCGGGAGCGTGTACGCCCAATAGATCGAAAAAAGGCGCCGCGCCCGCCTGATACATTTGCTCGATGAACACATCATCGGGCATAGCTTCATTGCTGGAAGTGCCCGTCGTTGCCATCCCGGCGCTGATGACCAGGGCATCGGGATCGGCAGACTTGATGCCTTGATAACAGATCTTCAACAACTCAACGTATTGCGCAGGATCCGGTGGCTGGTTGCCCCACTCACGCGCGAGGTTGGGTTCATTCCATACCTGGTATGCGGTGATTTTTCCTTTGTAGCGATCGGCTATGGCATAGCAGAAATCGCCAAAGTCTTGTAGGTTGGCAGGTGGGGCATTTTCACTCTTTGGGGTGCCGGGAGCCTGGCTCCAAAAAGGCTGTCGATCGATCCGGGCCAGCAGCTTGAGATTCCCCCGCCTGCCGACCCGGCGCACCACGTCGTCGGCTAGTTTCCATTCGTAATGACCTTTTTGTGCCGGTTCAATATCGCGCCACGAGAAACTTTGCTTCACCCATTGAAAGCCCAGCTCCTGCACGAGTGTGAGATCGCGTTTGGTGATTTCCGGCTTCCACCAGAGAAATGCCTGAATGCCGTATTCCGGCGACTTGAGGCGGGTGCGCGGCCACGAAGTGGCGGTGGGCTGTGGCACCGCCGATTGGGTTGGCTCACCCGCCGGAGATTGTGCTGAAGTGCAGGCGGCAAAGAACAACGCTAGCCAGAAGAGGCGCTTGAAATTGAACCTCATATGCTTAAAGCTGAGCGACTCATTTGTCGGGGTAGAGCGACTTCATGTGCAGCCGCAACTGTTCGAAGGCCGGACGCGCTGCGCCAGCTTGATCGAAGATGCTCCACGGCGCGGTGCGGTCTTGCACACCATTGGGCGATTTCTGAGCATAGTCCAGATTGAAGAGGAAGGCCATCTTCACATAGCCCCACTCTTTCATCAAATCGAAGGCTTGCACAATATAATCACCTTGTTCGGCCAGCGTATTGTCGTTGACAAATTCGTAGGTAGGCGGCGTGTAGTTGAAGCCCTCACTGCTCCCCCAGCCGAATTCGGTGACGCACAGCGGCTTCTGATTCTGAACCGTGTCGCGATATAGTTCGAGCGTGCTGCGGAAAAACCAGGAGGGAATGGGATTGGTAAACGGGCCACGGAACGCGGCAGTGGGATCATCGTAGCCTGCTGTATTCGTTTTGTCGGGTGGCACATTGTAGCCGTTGGCATGCACGCCAATGCAATCGGTATAGTTCAAAGCGCCCGCCTCGACCATGCGTTTCAAGTAGGGGCCGTCATCGCAGCCGGCTTCTGAACAACCGCCCAAGAAGAAGCCCGTAGGCGATAGTGCGCCGCTGATGACGACGATATGGGGATCTTTGGCTTTGATGATCTCATAAGCCAATCTCAGCATCTCGACGTATTTTTCGGGACTGACCACTTGCGGATTGGTTTTCCATTCGGCGTCGATGTTCTGTTCGTTCCAGACCTCAATGGCGTGAACTTTGCCCTTGTACCGATCGACCACTTCACCCACAAATTTGGCGTAGGCATTCAGATCATCCGGTGGACCTTCAATGCCTAAACCCGCCGCGGACGGGCGCGACCATTCCGGCGCGGTGACAATGCTGAGCATGACTTTCAAACCCTGCTGGCTGGCGGCGTCAATGACGAGATCGAAACCGGTCCAATCGAATTGATCCGCGGCGGGTGAGAAGACTCCCCACCGCACTTGCTGCTTGATCCAATCCATG